>JAHDBS010000104.1 GCA_020630225.1 Anaerolineales bacterium
GTGTTATTTGAAATAACGCTATTGTTAATGGTCAGATCCGAACCGAAGACATACAACCCACCACCGTTCCGGGCAGTATTGCCCGTAATAGTCGCGTCTAGAATGGTCGCGTTGACAACGCCTAAACCAGAGACTGAAATCCCACCGCCAACAGTGTTGCTGCTAATGCCGATATTAGAAATGTTGTTACTGATGGTTGCGCCGTCAATGTAGACATCATTCCCGCGTACACCGGCACCGTTGATATCTTGGGCAGGACCACCGTTGCCATCTACCAGCACATCTGCACCTTCGAGCACAACCACGTTACCATCAATCCCACCGCCTAAGTTATTAGAGATGGAAGAAGCCCCAGTAATGGTTGTTTGACCGGCATTAGCAATCCCGCGACCGCCGTTGTTTACAATTTGCACATCATTGAGAGCGAGTGTATCTTCTGCGCGAATCCCACCGCTGTTGTTATTCTGAATAATGACATTGTCAGCATTCAGGCTATTGTTGTCTAAGTCGATGCCATAGCTACTATTGTTTTGGATAATGGTGCCGTCATTGACGGTCAAGTTACAGCCTATGGCTTCAATACCATCATTGCCGTCTTGCACAATAACATTACTGACTGTGAAGTCTGGTTGTGGGAACTCACTACAAGCGAGGATGTTAAAACTACCGTCACCGCGAATGGTAGAGCCATTCCCAGTGAGCAAGATATCGGTTGTGACGGTTTCGGCAGTCCCTGTCAGGAGGAAATCACCACCAACTGGCAGAATAATTTCGTCTACTGCTGCGCCGCCTGCTGAACAGGCATCGACAGCGGTGTTTGTGTTAGCCGCCTGAATAGCTTCATCTAATGAACAGTCGCCGTCTGCGTTGAGTTCGTCATCTGTGGTCGTAACGGTGATTGGCCCCGGTGGCGCAATATATTCGAATGCACCAATATCACAGACGGTGCGGGTTTCACCGCGCTGATCTGTCGGGATTGGATTGAAGAATTGGTCTTCACAAGTGCCTGGTAGGTTAGCACCGCCAGCATCAATTGCACTACTCCCGACAAGAATCTGATGCGTCCGCGTTTCGCCACCATTGAGTTGCAACGTGGTGTCAAAGTTACTGACTGCGCCAATGCGCCCGCCGTTGCCATCACCACATTGCGGGTCATCCGTTAGATTGGCGGCACCAAGGTCAATATGACCGGTGAAACAGTCATTTGTATTGTCTGTGATAATTGAGTTGTAGACTTCTAACTGCTGCGCAGTATCTGCACTAATTGCAAACACGTTGTGACCAGAGATTGTTGTGCTGTAGAGGAATACATCATGCCCCGCGGAAATCGCACTCCCGCCGCCACTACCGTTCTGAGATCTATTGTTTGAGAAGGTACTGTTGACAACAGTAGTTGTTGCCCCACTTGCGTGCGCCCAAAGGCCACCGCCTGTTCCAACGCTGCCCGCTGTAGTGAGCGAGAAGGTATTGTCTGCAATGGTTGAATCGACAACAAGCAAAGTACCGTTATTACGAATGCCAGCACCATTATTGTTTTCGTTGTCGCGCACTTCTACGCGGCTGAGGGTCGCATCGGCACCAGTGGCAATGCGCAAGCCACTATTATTCCCATTACGTACGGTGATATCTGAAATACTTACTGTCGCGCCCGCTTGAATATCGAACACACGATCAACGCTGGTCGCAATGGATGCGCCACCTTCAATAATCGTTGAGGTTGCGCCAACACCCACAATGGAAAGGTCTGAGGTGATGTCAATGTCGCCTTCGACATTGTTGTCTTCGCCTGACCCAATTAGCGTGAGCGTGTAGGTTCCGGCTGGCACGTTGATGGTGTCACTACCGCCACCGCCGGATGTACACGCATCTACGGCGGTATTGGTGTTGGCGGCTTCTACCGCTTCCCGCAGTGAACAGTCACCGTCTGAGTTGAGTTCGTCGTCTGTCGTGTTGACATTGATTGTGGCCGGGACAGCGACTACGGCAGTACGTTCATGTGCGCCAATGTCACAGGCTAGACCTTGGGGCCGTAAGCGCAAGTCTTGGTCGGTTGCAGCCCCGTTACAGACTGCACCAGCAGTTCCAGATGGGATCGCATCCACTAGTGGACTAGTCGCAAGCGGCTCATGTGACAGGGTGTCATCTCCATTGTCGTATGTACTGAGTGGGCCTAGTTGCGGGTCAATTGGCGCTGCCGTTGTACCAACTTGGCTGTTACCGTCATTATTAAAGGCACACGAGCGCCCGTCGCCAATAATGCTATATGTGAGGTCGACGGTTGGGTTAAAGCCACAGTCAAATGATGCGCCAACGCTTGTGTTGCCAGCAATTACGCTATAGCGGACATTGTTGGTAGCGGCGCCACTGAGCTCAACGCCGCCGCTACCAGTACTATTGACATTGACCACGTTGTCTGTGACTGTCATGTAGAACAGATCAAACGCGGTTGAGACGTTTGCATAAATACCAGCACCGTTGTTGTTGGCATCGTTGCCGGAGATTGTGGTGTGGTTGGCTTGCAGTTGGGTGATATTCAAAGTGGCAATCCCCCCACCACGATTGCCAGCACTGTTGCCAGAAATTTGCGAACGTGACGGAAACAAGCTAGACGGAGCGGCTTCCATGTAAATGCCACCACCATCGGTTGCAGCGTTGTTATCAAAGACGCGCACATTGCCTAAGTACACATCCACTTTTGAAGCCCAAATCCCACCACCATTACCAGTGGACGTATTCCCATTGATGTATGAGTCCACAATAGAGATTTGTCGCCCCGTGGTGACTGCCCCAAGCGCCCAAATTGCCCCACCTAGGGAGCCGTTATTATTTTGTAGGAGCGTAGATCCTACGTTCAGAGGAACATCTTGAATAGCAACTGCACCGCCTTTGCCAGCGTTACTACTCACAATGGCAGAACTCCCAATTTGCAGTTCACCACCAGCCCCTCCTGTAGAGGCACCAATAGTGTCTATCATCCGAATAGCGCCACCTTCATCGCTACCGGCATCCCCATTTAGCAAAGTTAGATGATTGATATTTAGCCAAAGTGGCCCCGCACCTTCGTAGTTGATGATGCGGTTACCACCAGTCGCTTCAATGGTGGTGTCATTACGGCTATTCCCGCGTAGCTGCACTGGGTCAGTAATGACTAGTTCTGAGGTTACGCCATACGTGCCCGCTGGGATGTTGATTTCATCTATTGTTGGGCCAGCTTGGCCAGCGGTACAAGCATCAACAGCAGCATTAGTGTTGGCTGCTTCAACTGCTTCACGAAGGGAACAGTCACCATCGTTATTGAGCTCGTCATCTGTGGTGTTGACGGTAATGGAGGCTGCAAAGACAGTTGTTGTCATTGCAGTTGTCATCATCAATAACATGATGACGGAGAGACTAATCTTTAGAAGGCGATTGGCGCTTAGTGGCATTATGAATCCTCTACCTTTACAGGGGTTTTTACGGTTACTACAAGTCACCTTTAAGACTCTCTTACATGGCGTGATAATTCAATATAATTACCATTTCAATCGCGTATGATTCCCGTTATAAGGTACTATTCAGGCCGATCCATACAGACTATACTCACGCATTTTTTAGACTCATTAACCCCTCGCATTACTAAGGTTTAGATTCAAACAGCAATTGAGTTTTTGCATAATGAAAAGACTAAGTTAAAACAAAAGAGCAGCGCCAGCGCTGCTCTTTCATTAGTATTGTGACATTATGCTACTCAGTTAGCCCAAACCCTCTAGGAAACAAGACGTCCTCCGAACTGAGCGTTTCAAATTCAAATGGCAATTGGTCAACTGCATGGGGCCAAGTGTAGGGCAATGTCCCTGTAAATGGATAGTCTCCAAATAGCACATCCGCAACGCCCTGACCTTCAGTGCCTGGTAGCCAGACCGCTACTAAGCCATCCCACTGTGCAAATAAATCATTCAAGATCATGGGACGCCCAGAAATGAGCAAGACTGTCACCGTATCACACACCTCTGCTAAGCGACGCAGCATGCGTTTATCACGCGCCGCTAGCTCTAAGTCAGGGTCATCACCAAATCCTTCTGCATATGGCATTTCACCCACTACAGCAATACAGGTACTGGGTGCGTCGGTAATGTCATCAAAGTGTCCAAACTTGTCATAGTAAACAGCCGTGTCCGCACTTACCGTGGCTTGGATCCCTTCCAGAATAGTAGTTCCCGGCGTGATGTCACCCGGCCTCCCTTGCCACTCAATGGTCCACCCACCAGACTGAATGCCAATGTCATCTGCAGCTTTACCAGCAACAAAGATTTCATCAATGTCAGCACTAAGCGGCAAGACACTATTTTCATTTTTGAGCAACACTAAAGATTGTCTTACTGCATCACGCGCCACTTCACGGTGCGCCTCTGAGCCAATTTCAGCGAGATAATCCGGATTAGAAAAAGGCTGCTCAAAAAGACCTAACGCCAGTTTGAGCTTGAGAATATTGCGAACAGCGTCATCAATGCGCTCCATTGGCACATCGCCAGCCTCTACCGCTATTGTCAGGGTCTCTATGAATGTTTTGTAGTCATACGGCACCATGTTCATGTCAATCCCAGCATTAATCGCCCGAACGACGCTTTCGTAGTAACTCAGTGAAATCTGATCTACGCCGCCCCAATCTGCAACGATAAAGCCATCAAAGCCCAGCTCAGTTTTCAAGACATCGGTAATCAATTCGCGGTTGCCATGCATCTTGACGTAATTCCAACTAGAGAATGAAATCATCACGCTTTGGGCACCGTTTTCAATCGCCACCTCATATGGCGGTAAGTGCACACGCCGCAACAGGTTCATGTCACCCCGTGCTACACCTTGGTCGATTTGATAATTCCCTGTTTTGGATGATCCCCAACGCGTGCCACCATCAGCAACAAAGTGTTTTACTGTCGCTAATACTGTGTCCGGCGCTGCTAAATCAGCTTGCTGTAGTCCACGCAAATAAGCACTAGACAAGCTTGAGACAATTGCAGTGTCTTCGCTATAACCCTCGTAGGTCCGACCCCAGCGAATGTCTTGCGGTACAGAGACTGCTGGGCCATAGTTCCAATAGATCCCAGTTCCAATCATCTCTGCCGCAGTCACCTCACCAATGCGCGTCATTAGCTCAGGATTGTTCGCTGCACCTAGCCCAACGTTATGCGGAAAAATGACCGCCCCGTAGACATTATTATGACCATGCACAGCATCCACACCGTATATCATCGGAATCCCTAGCCGCGTCTCAAGCGCAGCCTGCTGGTAACCGTTGACCATATCGGCCCACCCCTCAGGGGTATTCTCTCGCGGATATCCACCGCCACCACTTAGAATGCCACCAATAGCGTAGTCTGTAACATCAGCTGGATCGATACTGTTCTTTTCGATCAGCGTCATCTGGCCAATCTTTTCAGCCAGCGTCATCTCAGCGAGTAATGCCTCAATCCGTGGATCGACCGTTTCAATTGGCGCGTTTGATGAAATAGAAACCACAGCACCGCTTAGTAATACGGCAACTAACAGGACAGCATAGGCAAAATTAGCTTTCATAAAAGGAATAAGAAGGAAGAGATAAGCTTAGATGTGTAATTAGCGCGCTTGCAATTTAGGCCGATTGACAACAGCTAGCCCCAAGAGAAATAGCACCAGCAAACTTAGTAACCAAGGCAGCAGTACAGGCTGTTGCCTTGCAGGCGGCAATTGCAATGTCACAGCGTCTGTTTGTAAACGGACTTCGTCAAGTCCAATGGTAAGTGGCGCTGCGGAGCCAAAACGCGCAGCAGAATGAGGCAACACAAGACGATAGCCCGTGACTTCACTGAGCGTAAGCCCATCACTTAGCGCTTGAGGCGGCTGTTGCGAACTACGTGTAAATGCACTAAACGGTAACTGGATCTGTTGCCAGCCTGCTTGCGAATCGACAAAAGTCACTTCGTGACGCTCGGCGGAATCCGGTGCTTGATATACACGGATATAGTCCACCAACATGGATTGCGGGAATTCAATCTGCGGATTGATGCGACCACCAAAGTGCCCACCAATTGCAACATTCAAGAGTAAGAAAAAGGGCTGGTTATAGACCCAGCGATGTGGCGCAACGTCATCTGGTGTGGCTGTGTGAAAATGCTCACCATCTAGATACCAACGGATTTCATTAGGCTGCCACTCAATGGCATAGGTGTGATAGTCAGCCGCCACAGGTTCAGACAAACGCTGAATGCGACCATAGCCGCCACCACCTGAATAACCAGGGCCATGGATCGTTCCGAAAACTTCATTCGGACGCCGACTAATATATTCCATAATGTCAATTTCGCCCGAATGCGGCCACGCGACGCCTTCATCAAAGCCTGTGCCTAACATCCAAAAGGCAGGCCAGAGTCCACCCTGTCCGTCTGGCACTTTGATGCGTGCCTCAATGCGACCATATTCAAATTCAGCTTTATTTGCGGAAATAATGCGCGCTGAAGAATATTGACAAGGGCCGTAGTAACAGGGGTAGTCCGTGTCTTCTGACAGCTTTTGAACGGTAATTGCTAAATTTCCATTTCCGTCCATCGCAACATTTTCTGGTTCTGCGGTGTAATACTGGAATTCTTGATTGCCCCACCCTTGGACACCATTGAGCGTGCCATCACCATATTCATATGACCAGTGGTTTGGGTTGGGCGGCGTTCCTGCCGGGGAGTCAAACTCGTCGGCCCAGCTAAGTTGCCATTCTGTTGGATCGGTCTCTGCGGTTTTCAGTGCAGGGCTATCAAGCAGCTGGAAGGTGACAGGTTGCCCAGAACCGCTACCGTAAAACCAAAAACTGAGGCCAGTGGCTGCCTGCCAATTCTGCGGCGTGATAAATCGACGAACTGCGACGACATCAGCTTGTTGCGGATCTACCGTCAACATCAACGCCTGTTGCGGTGTGGCATTACTAGGCACAGACGCAATTTCAATTGCTTCAGTAACGGCGCCTTGAAATTGAAACGCGTGATAGCCAGAAAAATCATCCACGAGAGAGGCATCTGGTTCATCAACGTCCTTGATCGTCAAAATTGCTTGGCGGCGGTTAGCAAGGGTTGCGTTTTCAGCATTACTCAGCGTTAGCAAGATGCGCTTATCACCATCATGCTTGTCATCATGCAGCGTACTAAATGGCAACGTTGCTTTCCGAAGGCCAGCGTCAATGACAATTTGCCCATCAACTGGGAGAAAGTCAATGTCAGGAATAGCACTACTACCCAGCACAACGTATTGCACAGTAACTGGTTCAGTCGTAGCAGCAGTGAGTCGCAGTCCAATTTCAGCGACATCACCCTCCTTAACAAAGTAACTCGCTTTGGAAAAGCTCACTTGTACTTCAGATTGCCGTGCTGACGCTAGTTGAGGAAACCCCACAAAAAGCCAAAGTAACAGCAGGCCAACAACGTGCAGAGTCCGTAATTTCATTATTGAGAAGAAAAATAAGCTGCTGTTACCGATCCAAAACAATCGGCCAGAGGAGGAGTAGTCCGAAATGGAAATATTTCAAACCTGTAACAACAGCACGAGTACAGCGTGCCATGAATAAGCATTCAGAATGGTTTGGTACACCGTACTTTAAGCGACTTGGCGCAAAGAAGTGAAAAACGCTCCTATTTACGCCAAGTCGCACTAGTCATTAGCCTAAGCAGTGAGTCCAAATCCAATTGGCCACATAAAGTCATGGTCAGCCGAGTAAGGCACCTGATCCATTGTTCGCGGCCATGCGAATGATAAGGTCCCTGAGAATGGGACATTCCCAAGCAAGACATCTGCCAACGCAGCAGCCTCAGACCCAGGTAGCCAAGCCGCAACAAGGCCATCAATTTGATCTAATTGAGGCGTAATAATACGGGGGCGTCCAGAGTACAACACGACGATCAACGTATCGCAATGCTCTCTCATCCGCGCGACCAATGCCGCTTCTTCAACCGAAAGGGATACATCACTGCGGTCACCTTCGCCTTCAGAATATGGCATTTCACTTACGACAACGATCCCAATGTCAGCTTTTGTGCCTTGTGGAAAATTTCCA
Source organism: Anaerolineales bacterium (assembly GCA_020630225.1). GTDB lineage: Bacteria > Chloroflexota > Anaerolineae > Anaerolineales > UBA6668 > JAHDIM01. Next base: position 8,051 of record JAHDBS010000104.1, read on the forward strand.
TCGGCAGCATATGCAAACGTGGTTGAGGCTGGCAACTTATCTGTTAGGCCAGTCAGTAAGGTTTCCCCAACCGTAATTGGCCCGGGGTTACCTTGCCACTCAATAGTCCAGCCGCCACACTGCATCCCAATGTCATTCGCGCCAACACCCGCGACCAAAATTGTTTTATTGTCAGCTTGAATTGGCAATGCATTCTCGTTCTTCAACAGCACTGCCGACTTCTGTACAGCTTGTCTAGCAATCTCACGATGATCTTCACAGCCAACAAGCGCTAAGTCTGGACGATCAGTAAAGTCGTTATCAAAAAGGCCAAGCTCAAATTTGACAGTCAAAATACGTCGAACGGCGTCATCAACCCGCGTAATTGGAATGTCACCATTGATTACCGCTTCCGACATCGTCTTGATAAACAGCAAATGATCAAACGGCACCATCACCATATCAATGCCAGCATTGATGCCAATCACGAGGCCATCGTAATAGTCAGCAGCAAGCTGATTGATACCGAGCCAGTCTGTGACTAAGAACCCTGTAAAGCCAAGTTCACCTTTGAGAACATCGGTCAGCATGTACTTTTGCCCATGCATGCGCAACCCATCCCAGCTGTTGTAGCTGACCATAATGTTACGTGCGCCTGCTTCAATTGCTGCTAGGTACGGCACTAAGTGCACACGCCGTAACGCGTCTTCATCATCAAGACAGTCACCTTGATCAATCATCCAGCGTTCGCCGTCAGTTTGCCACCAATCTTTGACCCACTCATAACGACCAGTGGTACCCCAAGCAGTGCCACCATCGCCAACAAAGTGCTTGACTGAACCCAACACAGACGTTGGTAAATCTAAGCGTTCGCCTTGCGAACCTTTGAGATAAGCCGCCCCCAACTTAGCAGCTAGATGCGGGTCTTGGCTATAAGACTCATAGCTGCGACCCCAGCGAATATCACGCGCAACTGAAACGGCTGGCGCAAAGTTCCATCGAACGCTAGTTGCCGCAGTTTCCAGCGCAGTCACCCGTCCAATTTCTTCAACTAGCGCAGGGTCATTGGTCGCTCCTAAGCCGATGTTGTGCGGAAAAATGGTCGCACTATAAACATTGTTATGACCATGGACCGCGTCTGACCCGTAAAGCAACGGAATACCTAGACGCGACTCGGCTGCTGCGACTTGGAAGGCTTCAACCATCGCGCGCCAGTTTTCTGGGGTATTAGGGTCTGGATTCCCACCGCCACCGCTGAGTACAGACCCAATACCAAACTCACCAATTGCGTCCGCAGAAATACTGTTCTTTTCGATTTGCGTCATTTGCCCAAATTTTTCAGGCAACGTCATGCGATCTAACAGATCATCGACCCGCTTTTCAATTGGAACATCGCTCTCTTTATATGTCAGCGGCTTTGTCTTCCCGTTGATGTAAGTCTTCATTGTTATTTTTCTACTCCAGTAATCACAACGCCTTGCATGAAAACCCGTTGTGCGAAAAAGAATACAAGCAAAGGAATCAGCGCTGCGGTGAGCGAAGCTGCTTGAATAAGATTGTCCATTTGTTCATACAGACCTTTGAAACCGTCTAGCCCCACTGTAATTGGATATGAATCCGGATTACCAGCAAGGTAGATAAGAGGGCCGAAGAAGTCATTCCACGCAAAGAAAAAGTGGAACAACGTCACAGCGAGCAACGCTGGGCGGGCTTGCGGCAAAATAATGGACCAGAAAATACGGAAGTGACCAGCACCATCAATCATGGCGGCTTCGTCTAACGCTCGCGGAATTCCTAAGAAAAACTGACGCAGCAAGAATACGTTGTATCCATTGGCAAAGAACTGCGGCACAATTAGTGGCCACCACGTTCCCACCCAACCTATATTATGGAAGAATGCATACGTCGGAATAAGCGTTACGGATGGCGGCAAAATGATGGTTGCCATCACCAACATAAACAGTGAATTGCGGCCTGGAAAGTCGTAACGCGCGAAACCATACGCCACCAGCGATGCTGAACTGACCGCACCTATGGTGCTAAGCACCGCATAGAACACAGTGTTCCCTAGCAAACGAGGAAAGTCGATGGTGTTCCAAGCAGTGATGAAATTCTCCCAAACTGGGTCAAATACCCACGCTTGCTCTAACTGTCGCCAGCGCCCTTCCCAAGGAATAATGCCTGCTTCAGGGTTAGCTGGGTCAACAAATTCGCTTGCTTCACGCCCTTTTTTGACAAGCGCTAAGTTCTGCATTGAACCATCAATCTCTACCTGATAGACATCATATTCTTTGCCTTCATATTCAAAGATGACTGGTGACGCCGGATACCAAGGTGCGCCAATAGCGCCTAGCTGACTGTCAGTTTTCAGGGCTGTCATGACACCATAAGCCAAAGGCAGCAAAAAAATTGTCAATATAACAAGGGTAAACAGCGTTAGTCCAATGCTTCGCAATAGCTGTACTTGTTTGCCGGATAAAAATTGTTGTTGGCTAGCCATGATTAGTTTTCGCCTCCAGCGTAGTACACCCAGTAACGCGCGCTACCAAACAGCACGAGCGTGAGCAATAGCGCAACCAAGAAAATGAGCCAAGCAATGGTAGAGCCATAGCCCATGTTGAAGAACTTGAACGATTGCAAGAAGAAGTACACCCCGGCAAAGTTCGTTCGACCGTCAGGGAAACCGCTCCCGCCGTTCAACACCCAAGGGATGAGGAAATACTGCATCAATCCAATGACGCCAAGCACAAGGTTGTAGAACAACACAGGGGAAATCATGGGCAAGGTGATGTGAACAAGCTGCTGCCAAAAACCAGCGCCATCTAACTCAGAGGCTTCATATAAGTCTGTTGGCACGCTTTGCAAACCAGCCAAGGTAATTAGCATGGTGTTCCCTACACCCCACAGCCCAATAAACGTCAGTGTGAAATAAATGAGCCGCGTACTGGCAAACCAGCGCACACCATTGACGCCCAGCGCTTGGATGCCAAAAACATTTTCCAGCAAGATATTGACCCAGCCAGTTTGCTCATTCAAGACCCCGCCCCAGATCAGCACAGCAGCGACCAAAGGGATCATGGTAGGCATGTAGAACAACGTACGCAGTAAGGCTTTCCCACGCACACTCTTTGAGTTCAACAATAGCGCTAGCATTAGCGCAAAGCCCATCCCTAACGGAAGAGAGATGGCGGCAAAGGTAAACGTAACGCCAAATGACTCATAAACATTGGGGTCTTCAAATAGCGCTCGTTTCCAATTTGCAAATCCTACGTAGTGCGTGTCTTCTGGGTTTGCCAGATTGAAGTCCACTAAAGAGAACCAAAATGACGCGACAAACGGAACGAGATAAAACAGCACAATCCCGATGAGCCATGGGGTTAAAAATAGATAGCCCCAACGGCGTTGTTCACGGCCAATCCGCCCACTGCGCCGCGACGATTGCCGCGCACTAGGTGTAAAAAATGTCATGGTGTCCTCCGGTGCGATGACTGTCCTTTGCTTAGATAGATGCAGCTCCAGCTGTGCCGCGCCACGGTGCAGAATGGCACGGCACTTAGCGATCAACTCTTATGATCTGGGTAACCAACACAGTCACAAGGGCTCTCCCTCAAATCGCTATGCTGCAGCTATCTAAATAAAAAACGTTGTTTAAAACCGAGGGCGCAACAATTTGCGCCCTCGGTGAGCATAGCGGTCTACTCTGCCTTGCCCTCCACTACTAAAGAACAAGGCTACTCTCTGCTTTCGCAAGAGATGTAGAGCACTACATTTCTAAAGCTATCTAGCGTTTACTCGCTAGCAGCGTCGTAGATGGCTTGCAGATCAGCAACAAGTGCTTCAATTTCTGCATCTACGTCAACGCCTGGTTCTTGCGCAAGCAATGACCAGAATTCGTTGTAGCGGTCGTTCGCTTCTTGTGGGCTTGGCATGTACGCTTCGTGATTTGGATTGTCAGCATAAGCCATTGAGTCCACCACAACTTGCCAGTTCACACTGTCGCCGCTTGGAACGGTTTCAGAGAAAGCGTCAAAGTAGGTGTCTTGCAAGCTCAAGCGTGCTGGCATCCCACCATACATTTGGGTCATGGTTTCTGCGTTTTCGCCAATGAAGAACTTGAGAACTTCCCAAGCCGCTTCCGGATATTCAGCATCTTTCAAGATGCCGAACGTGTCAGCGTGCATTTTCGCGGTTGCTTGACCAGTTGCATTTGCAGGCATTGCAGCAAAGCCGTAATCAAAACCAATGTTGCCAACACAGCAGCCGTAGTACCACAAGTGCGTGTGTGACA
>JAHDBS010000105.1:0-8924 GCA_020630225.1 Anaerolineales bacterium
AATGGTTTATAGAAAAATTTCTAGTCCAGATCAATTAGATCATCGTCATCGAACTCGTCTTCTGGGAGTTCGTCTAGCCGTAGCCAGAGGTGAATGACTTCGCCATCATCTAGCATTTCGGTGCGGGCTGCGACAATAATTGCCTCGCGTGAAAATCCATCTTTATCTCGATATTCCAAGAACGTGTCGCGATTTGTGTGCCACGCACTTTGGCAGCGATCAAGCAATGTCTGCCCATTTAGCGTACGCAGTGTTGTCCGAACCGTATGCGGTAAATGCGGCCCTTCGGTCATCCCCAATGTCCACGAGTTGAGCGCAAACTCAAATGAGGGTGTTGGCCCTTCAACAATTGTGATTTTTTCGTGTTCCACTGTAATCAATTCCTTACAAGCCGAACGCTTGTCTCATTGAAGCATACCACAATCAATACTTGAATCGCAGTCCGGGTGAGGGTAATTTGGGCAACGTTCATCGAACGTTGAACATTAGGCTATTAGCAAGATTGGAACAAGGAAAAGTAGGGTCAATATGAGCATAATGCCAAGTCCCCACCAAAGCACACGACCTACATTTTCTTCAACTTCTTCACGATCAATCTGAAAGTCGAAGCCATCAAAAACTTGTTGAATTTGGCTACCTGCACCTGGGTTAGATGAGGGGGTATTCATCCCAATTGGGTTGCCGTCCTCGTCTAAGACGATCCACTCATCAGGATTACTTGGGTCGCTAGTGTTGTTTTGGTCAAACATGTTGCGGAGCTGATTGCGAATTTCAGCACCAGCAGGCGACCGCAACACACTACGGGCGATGCTCATGATCACTAATCCGAAAAAGATCAGGCGAACGATAGTTTCAATACTCATGGCTCTAAAGGTTTGGTTTGGTGCTGTGTTCGCTGGTAGGCCTCTTCGGCGCCAAAGACCAGTTGACATAGCGGAACGGTTTCAAGCTGAGTTGCTTTGAGCCGTGCAGTTTGACGGACGGGCTCTATGTTTGGCAACGTTGGGTTTGGATTAAGTGTATCGCCCGGCCAATGGGGTATTTCTACAACGCGGTCGTGCACTAATGCCCAGCGTAACAAAGTTTTGGGCTTAGCGCGAGCGCTTGCATAGGCGAGTGCTGGGTTGTTGTCTGTACCCGTGTCAACGGATAGCGCAACGCCATTACGCATCGCTAACCAGCGAATTGGCGCATATGGATCAGCGAGTGTTTGACCAGCTAGGACAATTTCTGCTTCTGGCCCGATGGCTGTCAATGATAGCACCGGGTGATCACTACGGACGGCTTCAGGCATCCGGCGTAATGCTTCAGAAAGTTTTCCTAGGCGACCGTCGGCAGGCAAAGACTGTGACCAAAAGTCTGCAATCTGATTAGCCTCTGTGCCTGACCCGTATTCAATTTCGTTATTGGTTGGCCCAAATTCTGGGGTGAGCAAAGTCTGATAGGTGTAGGTAGGCATTACCAACAGCCCACAGACATCGAGCAGGGCGCCGATGAAGGTGGCGGCTCCCCCATGAACATATGGCAGTTGGTCGGAGTGAATACCCGTCAAAATGCGAGTGCTCCGATTGATCCCTAATTCACGCAACGCCAAAACAATGTCTCGATAGGAGACAGCGGCTGTGCCATTGAGGCGCGGAGAAATTTCTAGGGTCGCCATTACATAATGCGCGTCCAAATTAGACGCAATGCCTAATTATAACCTCTCCGCTAACCGTGTCGCAGCCTGATGTGCGACTGCCATAATGGTCACCATCGGATTGACACCAGAGGCGGTTGGGAATGTTGCGCTGTCCATGACATGGAGGTTAGACACTTCCCATGTTTCACAGTCTGGCGTAATGGCGCCTAACTTCGGGGTGTGCGCCATGCGGGCTGTTCCCATCTGGTGGGCGGAAAATAAGCCGATGTGATTAGTCCGAACACCAGCTTGTTTTACAGTGGCCAAAAACTCTTCGAAGCCTGCTTGCCCATCAGCAAGGTTGTACAAAGGCATCCCCGAATGGACCGAGCCAACTTGGGTCGCACCTGCTGCTTGATGCATACGCAGGCTGGCAATGATAGCCGTTTGCATATGCTGCGCATCTTTTGGATGCAGTTTGTAGTGCATTTCGGGCTGCCCGCGTTTGTCTAGCTTGACTTGTCCGCTGCCCATGTCTCGGGTCAAAATAATGTGCGCTGCGTAATTTGCCATGCGCGACATTTGTAATTTGTGGTCGTATCCAGAGAGCCAAGGCCAGTTACCTGCAATCAGGCCAGGGTGTGCTGGTGGCGTTTCAATTTTGCAACCGTAGCCATTGCCATCTAGGTCCACAAATTCATCGCAGCTAATGGACATCATTGGGCCGCGCCACGTTTCAATTTTGTGTGCATACAACCCTCGCGTTGCCGTTACCGGATGCAGGCGTAAATGTCGGCCAATATTTGGATTTTTCAGTCCGCTTCGCAGCAGAATGGCTGGGGTATGGATTGCGCCAGCTGCGACAATCACATGTTTTGCTTTTATGTGAAGTGCTTCGCCATTTACCAGCGCGCGAATGCCGGATGCTTTATTTTGCGCAATGGTGACGCGTTCTACTTCGCAATTCACCAGAATATCGGCTCCGGCGGCAACAGCATCAGGCAGCCAAGTTTTTAGCGCGCTTTGTTTTGCACCATGAATGCAGCCAAAACTACACCAGCCACAGTCGTCATAACTACAGCCAAGCGCGTTGCGCTTGATCTCGGCGACTTCGTAATTGAGCCGTTCTGCACCTGCGGCTAAGGCTAGATTCGGCGCATTGTGCGGCGTTGGCTCAGCGCCAACACTGCAACGACCTTGAACGGCGGGAAATGACTTGCGCATATGGTCGCCAATGCCAGTAAGCCCAAAATTGTCTTCCCATTCGGCGAGTACGCTGTCCGGTGTTTCAAAAGACCCTTGCCAATTGATGGTGGTCCCACCGCCAAGCGTTGCCCCTGACAACACTACAAGCCCTAAGTCTTTCGTCGTCAATACACCGGCGTTTTCATATAGCTTTTCAAAAGCATCTGCTTCGCGCGTGCTTAGCGTATGTTCTGGGTGATAGGCGCCTTTTTCAACAATCAGTACACGTTGGCCAGCTTTGGCGAGCGTGGCTGCGGCAACGGCGCCGCCAGCACCAGACCCAATGACAATGACGTCATAGGCTGCTGCCTTTGCTTGACTAGCGGTTAGGGTTGGTAAGGTTGGCTGCGGTGTTTTGGTGTTCTCCAGCGGGCCAGGATAGGCGATGGCTTCCCAGTTAGGGTTACTGTTTGTGTCATCAACATACGAATAAAAAAGTGCATGCGTCAGACGCTTCAGCCCCTGAAACGCTTGGCGGAGTTGGGGCAGTTGTGACACGGCCCAACGTTGCAAAATGCGTTCACGGTCTTCAATTGGTAAGTCTTTGAAGGCGTTGAGTTTGCCCGTTAGTAAAAATGCGCTGGCAGGCTTTGACAATAGCGTCAGCAGTAGCTTGATATCTTTCTGTTGGTCTGGTGGGGCGTAGTCACGCAGTGTTTTGGTGACTTCTTTGGGGATGCCGTAGTCTGATGCGGCGCGTTGCCAAAATTCGGCTTCAGCGTCAGTAACACCGTTTGGTGCCGGCAAGCTAGGAATAAGTGTGTCGCAAATGGCACACAGGGTGAAGTACTGGTCGTCGTTGAGAAAATGCCCCACTATCGCATCACCTTGCCACCATCAATGTTGATTGTCTGTCCTGTCAGATAGTGCGCCGCATCTGATGCAAAATAGAGAATTGCAGCGGCGACATCTTCCGGTTGGCCTAGTTGGCCTTGAGGTATGTCACGCTCCCATTTTTCGAGCAGGCTAGTGCCTTTCATTACTTGCTCAATTGGCTCTGTGTGAATAATCCCTGGGCAAACGGCATTTACACGGATGTTGTACTGCGCCAAGGCTTCCGCAGTGGCTTTGGTTAGTCCAATGAGCGCAGTTTTGCTAGTGACGTAAGCAACGCGGTCTGGCAAGCCGCGCGTTTGCCCAGCTGTGGACGCGACATTGATGACTGCTCCACCGCCAGTATCTTTCATTGCTCTAGCTGCCGTTTGGGTTGCTAAGAAAGCAGCTTTGACGTTTACATCCATCGTGCGGTTCCATTCAAACTCATCGGTTTTGAGGAAGTCACTCGTGGCTTCGACAGCTGCATTGTTGACTAAGATATCAATGCCACCAGCGTCTCGGATGAAGTCATACATCACGCTCTGTAGGGAGAGCTTGTTAGCAATGTCTGCCATGTATGCGTGAGCTTTGCCACCTGCGGCTTCAATGACTTCAATCGTGGTATCAATTCCAACAGGATTGATGTCATTGACCCCAACAGTTGCGCCAGCCTTGGCAAATGCCAATGCGGTGGCACGTCCAATGCCACGCGCTGCGCCAGTGATAAAGACTTTTTTACCTTCGAATGCGTGCGTCATAATTTCTAGGGTTTACATTGAACTCGGATCAGGTTCAATCCAAGCTTCGCTAAACAAAATGGTTGTGTCTGGGGCAAATTTCATTAGGAACTGTCCCGCTTGAATTCCAATGTCAGATTGTAAGGCTGCATCTAGGGCTGGACGTGTATCAAAATAAAAACAGTGCACCATGTGATAGGGCGCACGTCCACCCGGCCCCCCTTCAATATGGTCTACTTCAATCCGGCGAATGCCTGGCATTTTTTCAGCCATTGCGCGAAAAGACATCCACTGTTGATCAAAATAGGCATGTTGATCATGTGGGATTTGCGGAAATAGTAATGTGAACTTGTACATTCGATAGGTGTGAGGCTCGGATAACCGAAGGGCGTTCCAAAATTTTGTTTACGCAGCAAGTATTCTAATTGCAGCTTACAAAGCGCCCATCATCATTGGGCACAAGTTCTTCTGCTAATTTCCAATCGCCGAAGTTTCCAATTTCAATTGGAATAGTTGTCAACGTTGGCCAGTTATCAATGGCGTGAATTGTAATTTCGTTGACGCCAGTGGTTTCCATAAACTGCGGCTCGTAACCAGCGGCCATAATCTGTTGCACAATCTGATACAAATTGATTGCGACCGGATCAACAGCAAATGGGTCTGGCAGTTCGTTTCGATCTAGGATCTGATTGACGCGATTGATCATGTCTGTTGACTTGTCTTGTTCGCCGCGTTGCAAAGCGTTCTCAGCTTCAACCAACATCAATTCTAAGGTGACATTTTCTGGTGTTGCCGGGTGGCGTGTGAATTCAGCCACATTATTATCTGAAATAGTTTGGCGGATAGACGGCAACCAGGCGCTTAAGAAATAGGCGTCTTGGTCATAAAAGCTCTGGTAACGACGCACGGTGTCATAGAAATTGACGGTATTGCGAATATCATCGGCCCAGAGTTCATTTTTTGGCTGATCTTCTAGCCAAGCGCGCCATTCTGTCTCTAGCTCTTCAAACGATAGCTGATATTGAATACGCAGCCCGTCACGAATGCGTTCATAGTGTGTACCTTCTTCAGGCAATGTGCGTAAGAAACGGAAGAAGGTCTCTTCTCCATTGCGCTCAATCAGGTACTGCACAAGTGCGCCTGCTTGCAGGTAGCTAATTTCGTGTTGTGCATCGTAGAAGTTGTTGACGAAGGTTTCATCAAAGGGGATGAAATCGCCATCATCTAGCACTGCCGCGATGCGGGTCACCAGCGGTTCTTTTTTGAAGTGTCCGCCAGCGACGTAAACAGCCAAGCCTTCTGTGAGTAAGGTTGGACGTTTGGCATTGATTTTGCGATCTAAAATGTGTGAGGTTTCATGCGCAATCACACTCCACAGCTGACCGCCGGAATATTGTCGGTCAATGTAGGTGATCGACATGGTTGTGCCGCTGGCAAAACCACCATGGCCAAGCACACGATTCAGCAAGTTGATTTGAATTTTTTCTTCTAGCTGAATGTTTAGGTCCGCTTCAGCGTGGGCAACTGCGTCATTGATAATTGGCACAATTGTGTCGATATCACGTGCAGCAGCAGTGTTGGTTGTGTAGAGAATGGAACAACAGTCAGTCTCAACTGTTTCCCATGTCCCCCCAGCTTCATTCCCCGGACGCACAGAGTCTGGTTGGAGGAGCACGGTCGTGGTGACTGTGTTGTTTGCTTCGTCTTCATCTCCCTCGATGAGCCTATCATCTGGATCAAGCACGATAGTGAGATCTTGTGGGCCTTCGAGGTTCGTTGTGTCCCAAGCCCAATAAAAAGTGGCTTGCATGCGGCCACCAATGCCAAACGGGCTAACAATTGTATTATCTAGAAATGTGCGCTCATCTCCAGACCCAGCGTAAAGCGCGACTTCAATAGTTTTTGGATCAAATCTGTTCCAGTTTTCGACGAATACTTCAACACTGAGTGAGTCACCGCTATATTGGCAAGGTGCCGGATGAAAGCGAATGTCAGTGGCGTTTAAATAAATGTCGTTAGGGGTTGCGGTTGGCTCTGCTGTCGGAGGCACCGTTGGTTCGGCAGTATTTGTTGGCGCTGGTGTGTGGGTTTCTGTAGGGACAGGCGTGCTGGTTTGCGTGGGTGCAACCGTATGTGTTGCTGTAGCAGCAATGGTTGGTGGCACAACAGCTTCAGTTGGGGTAACTTCAGTAACCAACGCTAGCTGTAATTGCGAAATCGGTGTCGGACGCGTAATAAGGTCTGACACAGGGCCACAGGCGATGGTGAGCAAGAAAAAAACCGCTACAAGGAACGGTCTTACACGTTTTTTCAACGGCATAATAAGATTCTATCATTGGCAACCTAAATCGTTGCTGATACTGTACTGAGTAATTCCGAAAATTCTGCTTACCTGATGTTAATGCCTGCGCGGTAGCATTTCGATAATTACTTTTGACGTAAGAACAAAATCAAGGATTACAAATGGCAAGGTCAACTTGGTCAACAAAGGATATTCCAGACCTAACAGGAAAAATCATTGTCGTCACTGGCGCAAATAGTGGCATTGGCTTTTATGCATCGCAAGAGTTTGCTGCCAAAGGTGCGCATGTTGTGATGGCCTGTCGTAATCCACAAAAGGCGCAAGCTGCTTATGATGAACTGAAAGCTGCTGTCCCTACTGCCTCTTTAGACGTCATGATTGTAGATCTGGCTAGCTTGGCATCTGTTCGTGCATTTGCGGACTCCTTTCTAGCAAAGTTTGATCAACTTGATATCTTGGTCAACAATGCTGGGATTATGATGACACCGTATGGCGTGACCGAAGACGGATTTGAACGGCAGATGGGCACCAATCACTTGGGACACTTTGCATTGACTGGACTATTGCTAGAGGTCATCAAAGCTACACCAAACGCCAGAGTCGTCAACATTAGCAGTATGGCGCATCGCATGGGCAGTATGGATTTTGAAAACCTGCTTTACGAAGGTGGCACTGGGTACAATCCACAGTGGGCCTATGGCCGGTCTAAGCTAGCCAATTTGCTATTTACTTACGAATTGCAAAAACGCTTTGAGAAAGCAGGAATTGATGCCTTAGCGCTTGCGGCACACCCTGGTGGGTCTGATACAAACTTGGGAAATCACCTCGGTGAGGATCTGATGATGCGGCTTCTGATGCCTATTGTGGAGCGCTTCATGCAAAGCGCGGCAGATGGGGCGCTACCAACAATGCGCGCAGCTGTAGATCCGCAAGCAGCGCCAGCGGACTATTACGGCCCTGATGGATTTATGGAAATGGCTGGCCCGCCAAAGAAAGTCAAGTCCAACGCAGCATCACATAATGTAGTGCATCAGCAACAGCTTTGGGAGATGTCAGAAAAGTTGACAGGTGTGTCTTACTTGTAAAAAGACAAGGCCGACAAATGCAGCTATTCAAAATAGCTGCATTTGTCGGCCTTATTTTGTTCCACTACAAGTTCAAAAAGTAGATACCAATGTTTTTAGGTACGAATACGAACTAATGTTGCCAATACGAGAGACTGTGTAAACCGTTACTTGTTTTGCCGACGCGTTACCTGTACAGGTCGGACATACCGTTATAACTGTTGCTGTGTTACCTGTTTCTGCCTACCTACAATACCTAAGCTGTCTGCCGTTCTACCACTACTGTTACCACTACCATCTGGCTACCTGATTGAAATTACATATTGCGTAATTTCACAGTGCTTAACGCCCCGTATATTGCTTTTCCGACACTTAAGCTAATCCCAAGCTTTCCTAAACAATGCGCGAGGTGGCCTTTGCCAGATCAATCTTTTCCAACGTTACGCGTAATAAATTGGCCCTGACCCGTTGGGCCGACCCATTCTTCATTTTCAACGAGCACTGTTCCACGGCTTACAGTGGTGACTGGATACCCAGTCACTTGGAGACTCTCATAAGTAGCATAGTCAATTTTAGAATGGAGCATGTCAGCGGATAGCGTTACGGTCTTGTTTGGATCAAACAACACAATATCAGCGTCGTAACCGGGGAGTAAACGGCCTTTAGTCGACAGCTTGAAGATGTCTGCTGGTGTTGTACTGCACATGGCTACCCACTGATTGAGCGAAAAGTGGTTTTCAAGTACGCCAAAGGTGTGCATCAGCGCTAGACGTGTTTCTACGCCAGATGCCCCAAGTTTGGGTGTTTCCGCGCGACGAATTGATGCGTTGTGATCAGTAGAGACAATGTCCAAATTTGAAGATGCTAATCCTTGCCAAAGGGCGGTTTGGTGTACCGCATCACGAATGGGCGGTCGCACATTGACGGTCTGGGCCTGTTCAGTGGACAACACTAAATAATGGGGGCATGTTTCTCCATATACGGTTTGTCCACGTTGCTTGGCGTGTCTAATCTCACGAACACCTTCAGCACATGACACATGGAAGATCAAAACTGGGGCATTGGCTAAATTCGCGAGTGCTAAGGCGCGGTGGACAGCCTCACCTTCGCCAATGGCAGTAGCGGCTGAAAATTCCCAC
>JAHDBS010000105.1:9024-12108 GCA_020630225.1 Anaerolineales bacterium
GGCGCGGTGGACAGCCTCACCTTCGCCAATGGCAGTAGCGGCTGAAAATTCCCACAGTGGGTTTTGTGAGCCTTCGCTTGCCAATCTGCGTGCAAACTCATCTATAAGTTCATGATTTTCGGCATGTACGATAGCAAGCCCTTGCCCTTGTTTGACGGCTTCCATGCCTCTGAAAAGCGCAGCGTCTGGCAGAACATAGCCGTCATAAGTCATGAAAAACTTGAAAGTTGGAATACCGCGTGCGAAAACTTCCGGAAACTCAGCTAGCTTCGCCGGATCAGGATCACGCAAGTTCATGTGTAAGGCATAGTCAATATTTGCTTGCCCGTCTGCATCTGCTAGGCGTTGGTCTAATGCTGCGATGAGCGACTGACCTAACGCGGGCTGCACAAAATCGATGACGGTGGTGGTGCCGCCAAACGCTGCTGCGCGTGTGCCGGTGGCGAATGTGTCTGCGCGCATTCGGTATTTTGCTGGCACGGTTTCATCGACAAAGTGGACGTGCCCGTCAATGGCACCTGGTAGCACGTAAAGCCCTGTGGCATCGATTTCGCGTATGCCATTCAGGTCTTTCCCAATCGCAGCAATGTGCTCACCTTGGATTGCAATATCGGCTCTGTAACGTTCGTGGGCCGTGATCAATTGGCCATGTTTGATGACTAAGTCATAGGTCATTTGGTTTCTCCTAAGTCGTTTAGTGCTGGCATTCTACAGAATCAAAAAGACCCTTGGTTTGGAAACAAGCCAAGGGTCTTTATTTTTAGGCTGACAGTCTAGAGATTAGACCAGCATCCGCATTGGATTTTGCATCAGGTCGCGCACGTCACGGACAAATTCCGCTGCGAGCGCACCATCAATGACGCGGTGATCCGCAGAGATGGTGACCTTCATCATCTTGCCTGGCACAATTTCGCCGTCTTGCACGATTGGCGTGTCACGAATGCCGCCAATTGCGAGGATCGCAGATTGTGGAGCAGTGATAATCGCCGTAAATTCAGAAACACCATACATGCCGAGGTTGCTGGTGGTGAAGGTTGCGCCAGTCACATCGTCTGGATTGACTTTGCCTTCACGCGCACCGTTTGCCATCTCACGCGTTTCTTTGCTAATGGCGGTTAGGGCTTTGATGTCAGCGTCTTTGACGACAACAGTCATTAGGCCGGTTGGGGTGCTGACTGCAACACCAACGTTGACGCGGCCAAACTGCACCATGGTGTCACCTTGGTAGCTGGCGTTGACGCTTGGGTGCTTGCGCAGTGCAATCGCACAGGCTTTGACAATAAAGTCGTTGAAAGACAGTTTGAAGCCTTCATCAGCTAGCTGTGCATTCAGCGTTTTGCGCAAGTCCATGACTTTCGCCATGTTGATATCCATGGTCACTTGGAAGTGAGGAATGGTTGTCTTGCTAAGGGTGACACCACGCGCAATTGCTTGGCGCATGCGGGTCAGTTCAACAACAGTGTCTTCGCCTTGGGCGGTTACCTTTGGTGCGCTTGGCGCAGGAGCTGCCGGCGCAGGTGTCGCTGCCGGCGCTTCTGGCGCTGGCGCTGCTGGTGGGTTAGCAATGGCAGCTTCAATGTCGCGCTTGACAATGCGCCCTTGTGGGCCGGACCCTTTGACCAAGCTTAGGTTCACGTTATTTGCCATTGCCATCCGTTGGGCAACTGGCGAAATACGAATCATGCCGTCATTAGCAACTGGTGCCGCAGCAGGCGCTGGGGCTTCTGCAACTGGAGCTGGGGCCGGTGCGGCAGGAGCAGGGGCTGGCGGCGCTGCTTCTACAACGTCATCATCGTCGTCGTCATCTTCAGAGACATCTTTGTTTGCTTGGGCTTGGAGTGCATCCAAATCGATCGCTTCATCGGCGGTGCCGAGAACTGCGATCAATGCGCCGACTGGGGTGATGGTGCCTTCTGGCACGAATGCCCCACGCAAAATGCCGCTGCTAAAGGCTTCGACTTCAACAGTTGCTTTGTCGGTTTCAACTTCAACCAACACATCGCCTTTATTGACTTGCTCGCCAACTTCTTTGACCCAGCGCAACAAGGTGCCTTCGGCCATGTCAAAGCCGAGTTTAGGCATGGTAATTAACTCAGACATACATCACCTCTTTGACCGCTTTGACAATGGTGTCAGCGTTTGGAATTGCGCTTTGTTCTAGCGCGCGGTTGTATGGCAGTGGCACGTCAAGTTGGGCAACACGTTTGACTGGTGCATCTAAATAATCGAAACATTCTTCGTAGATGCGGGCTGAAATTTCAGCGCCAACGCCAAACTGTGGATAGCCTTCTTCAACGACTACAGCGCGGTTGGTTTTCTTGAAGCTTTCAAAAGCAGGTTCAAGGTCTAACGGGCGCAAACAGCGCAAGTCGACAACTTCACAGGAAATGCCTTCTTTTGCCAGTTTCTTAGCGGCTGCCAAGCTTTCGTGCAACATGCGGCTGTAGGTCACAATGGTGACATCGGTGCCTTCACGTTTGATGTCAGACTTGTCCAATGGCACGATGTAGTCTTCGTCTGGGACTTCATCACGCTTTTGATACAACAGTGCGTTTTCCATAAACATCACCGGATCATCTTGGCGCAAGGCTGCTTTTAGCATCCCTTTACTGTCATAAGCGGTTGCTGGGGCAACCACGCGCAGACCAGGGAAGTGTGCAAACAGGGCATCCAACGTTTGCGAGTGGGTGGCACCTAATTGGCGGCCACCACCACCCGGCGTGCGGATGACGACTGGTACTTTGAATTGCCCACCAAACATGTAACGTAGCTTGGCAGCGTGATTGACGATCATATCCATTGCCAGCAAGGCAAAGTTGACGGTCATAATTTCTGCAACGGGTCGCGCACCGACCATTGCGGCACCAATTGCAGCCCCAGCAATAACGCCTTCAGCAATTGGAGTGTCGCGGACGCGGTCAGCGCCAAAGTGGTCGTAGAAACCGCGGGTGACAGCGTACGTACCACCCCAAACACCGATTTCTTCGCCCATCAAAAAGATTTTTTCGTTCGCTTCCATCTCTTCCCAAAGGGCTTGGGACAGAGCTTCGCGGATTGTAATTCTTGCCATAGTATTAGTAAGTT
>JAHDBS010000591.1 GCA_020630225.1 Anaerolineales bacterium
TCAATGCTCAACTGTATAAGTGGCTTCTATCGTCCGCAAGAAGGGTCAATCATGTTCAAAGGACATGACTTGACGACTGTTCCTCCGGTCAAAATCTCTAGTCTCGGGCTAGCGCGAACGTTTCAAAATATCGCGCTTTATACCGGTCTTAGTACACTCGACAATCTCCTCGCTGCCCGCCATATTCATATGAAAGAAGGCATGTTTTCTAATATGTTGTATTGGGGGAAAACGCTAAAAGAAGAGGTTGAACATCGCCGCGTCGTTGAGGAAATTATTGATTTCCTTGAAATTGAACGTATTCGGAATGCAGTGATTGCTGCGCTTCCGTATGGGTTACGGAAACGGGTCGAATTAGGGCGTGCATTAGCACTTGAGCCAGACATTCTGCTTCTAGATGAACCTATGGCTGGGATGAATCTAGAAGAAAAAGAAGATATGGCGCGCTTTATTCTAGATATTCATGAGCGCCGTGGCACCACAATTATCCTGATTGAACATGATATGGGCTTGGTGATGGATATTGCTGATCGTATTGTCGTACTCGACTTTGGCAACAAAATCGGTGACGGCACGCGTGACGAAGTTCGCAATGATCCACGTGTTATTCAGGCGTACTTAGGGCAGGAGGCGTAAGATGAGTAACTTAGAAACGCTTCCTCAACACTTCCTCAACAACTATAGAAAGTTCGGCGGCAAGAAAGTTTCCGTTCGCCAAAAAGAATATGGCATTTGGCGTGAGTTCACGTGGCAAGACTCGTATGAAACCATTCGTGACTTTGCCTTAGGGCTCATTGCTTTAGGCTTGGATCGCGGTGACCGCGTTGGCACCATTGGTGACAACGACCGCGAATACTACTGGGGCTATCTTGCTGTGCAGGCGGCCGGTGGTGTTCCGATTGGGATGTTCACAGACGCCAGTAATAAAGAAGTCGGCTACATTGTGAGCCACAGCGGCTCGCGATTTGTGCTTGCAAAAGATCAAGAGCAAGTCGATAAGATGCTAGACATTCGCCAAGAAGTGCCAAATGTCCAGAAAGTCATCTATTGGGATGACCGCGGTCTCTGGAACTACGACGAAGACTGGCTATTATCTTTTGATGAAGTCAAAGCGCTTGGTCGTGAACTTCACAATAAAGAGCCGAATCGGTTTGATAACGAAGTCGCAGCTGGCAAAGCATCTGACTATGCGATGTTTAGCTACACCTCGGGGACAACTGGTCTGCCAAAGGGCGCGATGCTAACGCATGAAAACTTGGTCGGCTCTGCGCTGATGTTCAATGGCGTTGATCCCCGTTATGACACGGACAACTACGTTAGTATGCTACCCATGGGCTGGATTGGTGAACCGGCCATTGGCGTTGCCCCACACTGTGTTCAGGGCGTGATTGTCAATTTCCCTGAATCTCCAGAAACTGTTCAACAAAATATTCGCGAAGTTGCGCCACAAGGGGTGTTGTATAACTCACGCCTCTGGGACAACATTGTTGGGATGGTCCAAGTTCGGATGAACGACTCAACTTGGATCAATCGCATGCTTTTTGGCATGTTCTTGCCTATTGGCTACAAATACGCAGATAAAGTGCTCAACAAAGAGACACCTGGGCCATTGCTTAAATTACAGTATTGGCTCGGCAATGTGTTTGCATTTGCGCCACTTCGAGATCAACTTGGGTTTACCAATATTCGTGCGGCCTATACGGGTGGTGCTGCGCTCAGCCCAGATGTGATGCGCTTTTTCCATGCTCTTGGGATCAACCTCAAGCAAATTTACGGATCAACTGAAGTTTGTGGTGGGGCGACCATCCATGAAACTGGTGACATCAAGTTTGCGAGTGTCGGTAAACCTGCGCCTGGCATTGATATTCGCATTGGCGACCGCCAAGAAATTCAAATTGCGGGTCCAA
>JAHDBS010000592.1 GCA_020630225.1 Anaerolineales bacterium
GAACCGCCAGACTTTGCTGTAGAAACCCTAATTGGCGAAATTCTTATTCCAACGAACTGACTCATTCAAATCCGCTACAATTTCAGACATGAACAAAGTGCCACTGCGACCCTTCCGCTCCGCAACGCCTGATGTGCTGCCAGTTGAAGTGATGCGTCTCAAGGATGTGCCAAAAATTGCGTGGCGACCGCGACCGCATCGGCAGGCGTTTTACAGCATGTTTTGGGTGACGAGTGGACAGGGAAAACATAATCTGGACTTTGTTGGTGATGACGTCCAGCCTAATTCCCTTCATTTTGTTGGACCCGGACAGGTGCATTATTGGGAGCTTACTCAGCCGCTGACTGGCTACACGGTGCTGATTGCACCTGAGTTTGAAGTTGCGCTTGATGTGCTTGAACAGGTCAACTTCTTCCGCACCATCAACGGTGTTTCCTCGTTACCCGTACCCAACACTGACATTGATTGGTTCGAAACAGTCTTCAAATCCCTCCATACTGAATACCATTTCAACGCGTTTGGTCGCCAGCTGAGCATTGTTGCGTGGCTAGAGCTGCTGCTTGTCAGAGCACAGCGCTTGGCTGTGCCTGCGACCACAATTCAAACGGCAGCGAATGCTGAGCAGCAATTAGCGTATCGCTACACTGAACTCGTTGAAAAAAATGCCATCCAGCAGCACAAGGTCGATTGGTACGCCGCTGAGTTAGCCGTCACCATTGGGCATCTGAGTAAGAGCGTCAAAAGCGCCTTGGGCACAACGGCTGGTGAACTCTTGCGAGATCGCTTAGTGTTAGAAGCCAAGCGCCTACTTGTCCATACCGATGATCCCGTTGCAGACATCGCCCGTCAGCTGAACTTTGAAGACCCCAGCTACTTTGGGCGATTCTTCAAGCGCGAAGCAACGGTCACGCCCCGCGTGTTCCGCACGCAATTCCCAACAAAGTACCAGAACCTGCCATCAGATTGACTTCTCCATTTGCCGCCTGATTTTTATCATTTGGGCGTCAATAAATATCTGAGGTTTGCACGACTTCAATTTGAAAGAGAATTAGCCGCGGACTAGACAGACGAGTTGGGATGAACCAAAACCAATCCGCCTCGTCTTGCTCGTCCGCGGCAAAAAAATCTCTTGTTGAATTGCATGCCTTATCAATTAGGAGAATCAATCATGTCTAACAAAGAAAAAGCAGTCGCCATTTTGAACGCGTTGGCCTCAGGTGATCCTGCGCCATTGCAGCAATACATTAGCGATGACAGTTACGTCCAACACAATTTGAGTGCCCCAGATGGCAAAGCAGCCTTTCTAGGCATGTTGCCAATGCTTGGTGATGACGCTGCAGTCAACGTGGTGCGCGTCATAGAAGACGGTAACGTGGTTGCCTGCCACACTGAATACTTTCTAGCACCATTCGGCGGCGCGCTAGTCGGCTTTGATGTCTTCCGGTTTGAAGATGGCTTAGTCGTTGAGCACTGGGATAACCTACAACCGATTGTGGTGGAAACCGCATCAGGCCGTAGCCAGTTTGATGGCCCAACAGAAATCACGAACCTTGATGCAACAGATGCCAATAAAGCGCTAGCCTCTGGGTTCTTGACTGATATTTTGATGGGCGCCGCACCAGAGAAAATTACGGACTACATTTCGACTGAGGTCTACCATCAGCATAATCCAGCCGTTGGCGATGGCCTAGGGGCGTTAGGGGCAGCATTGCAAGCGATGGCAGAAGCTGGCACGCCGATGGTCTATGACAAGAACCACTTGATTGTGGGCGAAGGAAACTTTGTCTTGTTGGCGTCAGAAGGGCAGTTTATGGGTGAACACGTGGCCTTCTTTGACCTTATCCGCATTGCAGATGGTTTGATCGTGGAGCATTGGGATGTGGTGCAAACGATTCCAGC
>JAHDBS010000106.1 GCA_020630225.1 Anaerolineales bacterium
GAATATCATCACGCCCGCTGGCAGTGCGGACTTCAGCAATACGCTGCAAAATGCGGGAGGCAACAATACCTCGCCCTCGCAGCATAACCGTACCGCCATGTTCAGCGAGGAAGTCATAGATATGATCATGCATCTCATAAGCATTGACCACCTTGCGCAAGTCCATTGTTGCTTCGCGATAGGACTGCAAGTCAGGCAGAAAACGAAAGCCTGGGTATCCCATAGCAATGTGCACGACATTCGCCAGCGCTAGCTTAGGATTCCCGTTCCGGTCTTCATATAAGACACAGTACCGACCAGCATCGGTTTTACGTAGACTACGAATGCGGCCATACTGCCACATATCACGCCAACCAATCCGCGTGGACTCATTGTCCATTGCCTCATACACTTGCTGAGACTGGGGTGTATATGTTTGGGTAAAAACGGGTTCGTTGAAGAGTTGCCACAGGCGTTGCGCTGCTGAGCGCAAATGACCTTGACTTGTAAGCCTAGCAACTTCACGTAAGCCATACCCTGGCCACCCCCACAAATTATCTGGAGTGGAGCCTGAGTCGCTACGCAGGCGTTCATGACCGGGGATCTGCGAGTTCCGGCACAACGTCTGATAACGCTGATATGGCTTTTCGTAAATCCCTAACACGCCAATGTCATTAGCACTAATGCCATGTACGCGGAGATAGTCAACCCAAACGAAGCTGCCGATTCCACCACCTAACGCCAAAAATGACTTAGTGACAATGGGCAACTCGAGTGAGTTTATGTAATTTTCAGATATAGATTGGGCAGTCTGAAACGGAGCAAATTCCTGCCGATTAAGCAAACTCATGGAGTGGCATCAATTCCCCAAACGCAAGTGAGGTACCACACCACAGACAGTTCTCGTGGGTTACATCTAACAGGTTCTTGCAGTGGTTACAACGCACCTTTCGTGGTGCAGCAGCAACTTGCATCGCCCGAAATTCAAGCCGAACAGTACCAACAGTCATGAAGGCACCATCACGCAAAGCCACTGTTCCGCGATACGGTAACTCGTATTCATTTTGCACGCAAAGTGGCACGAAGCGACTTAGCTGACGAATATAAAAACGATCACGCCGACAAAAGATCTGCGCTTGCTCCGTTGCAACAAGTGGTGAGTCAATGACTATGTCACAAGTTGCCCGGCGCCCAATGGTTACAGGACGCACGCCTGGAAGACAAGCGGAAAACTGCTGTTGCGCAATCTCCCAACATAATACCGCGTACAAATTTACCTCTACAGTCGACGTTTTCTAAAAATAATTACCAGTAAAGCGTCGTATTTCGTGTTTCTGAGTGCCAAGCAGTTGACTAGGCACTCGTGAAACACACCTCATTCACAACTAGAGTGTAAGCGACTATACAATTGTCTAGATAAAGTTTTGATTGAGGATTCCTTGGGCAGCAAACCACCTAGTATCGGAATCTTGAATTTTTACACGTTAAGTAATTCGAACAGTCAATGTCTTAGCAGCGCAAAGTTTTGTTTTCATTGGTACATAAATATTGTGCAGCACAACGCTTGCTCAGGTCTTGATTAAATCTTCATATAAAAGGCCGTTTGAATTTTGTATGATGTAAGAGAGACAGTCAGAAAAAAGCTGTTTCTTTGAGCGCATTTTGCGGTCAAATTGTTTGAACTTGTATAGCTAATTCTGAGAACGTACAGAACACCATAGATTTCTGACAAACCATCTGATATTCCCTAATTTACGCTTAAGGTCTGGCACGGTTTTTGCGCAACATCAAACCGAAATGTTTAGGAAAGCGCTAAATCCCAAGCTTTTCTAAACAAACCTTGCCCCTGCCGTTTTTTACAATCGTTATAACGGTTGAAAAACGATTTGAATTGTTTGTATTTGGAAGTATCAACATTCATTTTTCAACCAATGGGTTGGAATATGCATCGCCTAGCAAGATAGCACTCACCATGTGACTGCACCACATCTTCAATGGCACTCAGAAATCACATTATGAAAATGAGACTCACCTTTCTCTTTGGGGCGGTGATTACCTTGTTAATGGTTTCCGTTGGCACGTCTGTGTCGCACGCGGAACCTGTGCAACAAGCTGATCACTGGACGAACCATGCTGGCGAGAATAGCTGGCCAATGGCTGGCGCGAATCCGCAACGCACCTCTGCATCTGCAGAAGAGGTTGCGGGTGCTTTGACTCCTACATGGTTTACGAACATTGAACCTTACATCTCCCAAAAGACACAGCTTGTCGCTGCTTACAATCAGATTTACGTGTCAACGGCAAAGGGTATTTACGCCTTAGACGCGCAAACTGGCAAAGTCAATTGGACCTACGCTACAGATTTACCAATTGGGCACTCGCCCACTATTCATGAAGGTGTTGTCTACGCAGGTGGCCTTGATCATAAGGTGCACGCAGTTGACGCATTTACTGGCGGTAAAATCTGGACCTTCACAGCAGACGCAGGCTTTCAAACTAGCCCTGTTGTTGCAAATAACAAAGTCATGTTGGGTAATCGTGACGGTTATTTTTATGCAATCCATGCGACTGGCGGCAACGCTGGACAGCTCGCTTGGCGCTTCAAGACCGATGGTCCAATTCTCTATTCAGCAGCATTGAATGGTAGCAACATCTACTTTGCATCCAATGACAGTCACGCTTATGCATTGAACGTCAACACTGGCGGGCAAATTTGGAAATCCGCAAAGTTACCCGGTGGTGGCTTTACAAGCTGGTGGCCGGTTGTCTATGGCGACCAAGTCATTTTCTCTTCTGCAAATAACTATCGCACTTCAATTGATCCCGGCCCTGCCATGCGTATTACGCAAATGGAGCTACAGGAACTCTATCCAAACTTCACGACAGACCCGAAGGGTGAGCTGATTGGGAGCTTAGGTGCAGTCCCTGGCAATTGGGCTGATGGTACGCCAACAGTTGATGCCACACGCATCATCAATTATTTGAATGCCAAGCCGTGGCGCAAGTCTGTCTTTGTGCTAAGTGCAGCCAGTGGCGCTGAAACCCACACTGCCCCAGTCTTGTGGGCTGGTACCCACAGTGGGACGCGCTATCCACCTGCTGTTGGGCCAGACAATGTCCTCTACCAACAAAACAGCTATATGTCGGATGCCTACATTGCCGGTGGTCACATCGCTGGTTGGGTTCCAGGCAACCAACATATTTCAGTCATCAGCATGGACTGGACTGCAATTGACGAACCAACAGCCTATGCTTTTGGCGGCAACGTTATTCACTGGAACCTTTGCTGTGACCGTGAAAGTGGCGCGATGGATGTTTCTCAACCAGCTACCAATTTCACAGCAAACTACAACAACGGCCAACGCCCGCCAACGCTTGGTTGGGGGTCTGAAGCTGGACGCGAGTGGCCTTACTTTGTGTACAACTTGGCTGCCATTGCACCGGGTTATGACAATTTGGTTTACAGCGGCCCTGCCCACGTTGCATTCGGCAACAACAATGGCACCTATGGGAATCATGGGGACGTAAACCCACCTGTTCCTTATAAGGGCATGGTGTACACCCACCGTGGCAACACAATCATTGCCTTCAATCAGTCAGCGGGTGCAGCAGCACCATCAGACAATGCGAAGATCGCCCCAGCAGGTGCAAATGCGCAGCTGCCAAATGCAGGCCGCGCTAACCTTGAAAATCGCTTAGCAACTGAAGTACAGAAAATTCTGGATGCTGGTCACTTACAACCAGGTTACGCCAACCACGGCATTATGAACATGTGGGGTCGCTACGCTTGTGGGGATGAATTATCAGACTATTTCCATCAATCGGGCGAAACTTTTGTGGCACTGCTTAGCGCATATCCACACCTAAGCCCAGCTCAACAGGGTCAGGTAAATACTTACTTAGCAAACGAATATGCGAACTATGCGCCCTACAACAGCAATCACGTTGGTTGGGATGCTGGAGCATCTCGCAGCTTCTTTGACTTGCCACCAGAAGTCATAGACGACCTGACTAACCATCCGAAGCAAGCGGCTAACTACGTGTATCAATACATTGGTGGCGCAGAAAGCAGCGGCGTTTGGGGCGTGAATCCATATGCTTACTATGCGCTATGGAAATATGCCGCGCACACTGGCAATGCAGCAGCCATCTATACAGATGCAAACCCTGATTTATATTTGTCACCGCCGCCAGCCGACTCGGTGCTACTGACCATGCCTCATGTCCATAACGCTTTCATTGCAGGTTATATGGGGTTCCTAGAGTTAGAAAAGCTCGCTGGGCAGCCGGTTTCAGCAGACAAACAAGCTGTGTATGATCATCTGCTCAATCTGCGGCGAACAAACTTTACGAAAGAATCACCGTATCAGACGTCGGCATCGCAGGCTTACTGTAACTCGCTCAACTCTGCCAACAACTTCATGTATATGGTGCCAGAACTGGCAGACTACTTGCGTCCATTCTTGCTACCAACCATGCGGACTGCACTTGACGAGTATGTGCATAACTCACCGTATTGGTTTGTGTCATTCGCGCATGAAGGCTTACTTGAAAACGCAGTTGTTCCGCTTTACGATACACACTCCATATTTATGGCACGTGCGCATCTGCTGGGTGAAACTGGCAACGAACTTGAACGCTACCTAGACGTGCCAGGGTTTGCCGTTGGCGACTTGTATTACATTCAAAAACTAACCACAGTGTTAGATAATTACAATCAAGAAGGGCAGTTGACTTACCTGCCGTTGATGCACCGCTAGTTGAATCGGTCTTAGCTTTCCGCTATCATGGGACCAATAACACCTTACTTCAGAACCACACTCTGAACACTTGGTTTACAACCCGTGCAAAACACGCAGTAAGGTCTGCACTTATGGAAACACGCTTTATTTCACTTCCACATAAATTTCGGATTAGCCTAACGCTAGTCGCCTTGTTTATCGGCTTAGCAATGGTTATCGGCGCACGCCCGACCCAAGCACAAAGCCCTTACACAGTGCCACGTGTCAATGTGCCGCATACGAACACTGTCCCAGACGACCTGCCATCGCCCCACGCGCCGCTGAGCACGTTAGACGGCAATTTCTATGACAAGATTACCTTCCCAGACGGCGGTATGTTCTGGCTCGGTGATGTGGACAAGATCAACAATTACACTGATGTTCGCCTGAAGTACAACGACGACCACTTGTATGTGCGTGTCAACGTCAACGACGAATTTCTATTCTGCAATGTACAGGAAGACTACAACTGTACAAACCTCAACCCTACAGCTTGGGATGCAGTCACGCTATACATCAACACCGACTTAGCGCCAAGTAATGCATTAGGCAATAACTCATATCGTTTTATTCGCCAGTTTACGCATGAATGGATGGATCCGGTGTATTACCAACACAGTTTCGAAAGCACTGGGTCGGGCTGGGCAGCGGCTACACTCGACTTCCACTCACTTAGTCATTACCGTGGCGTTGGTAACTTCAATAGCGGTCAAGCATCACATGGCTGGTGGGCAGCGTTTGAAATTCCATTTAGCACATTAGGCATTAGTGGCAAACCCGGCAATGGTACCGTTTGGCAGGTTGCAATGGCCGTCCATGATCGTGATAACAGCACAGGAACACCAGCAATTAGCGACAAAGTTTGGCCAGCGGACGTGAATTTGAATAACCCAACGACTTGGGGACAACTCCATTTTGGGCAAGCAGATCCTTACACCTCCCCACCAACATTTGGACAGCAAACCGTTAGCATTATTCATGACCCAGACAATGGGATGAATTTTGAAGATACGCACGTAGGTGGACACGCAAACTGTGCCGCGCACGTCGATCCGTTCTACCATGTTGGTACAGATATGTTCCGTGACTTTGGGAGTGTCAATTTTGGCGCAGCCGATTTTGACTTCTTCAATCAGCAAACCGGAAATCAAGAAACAATCAGTCGGTCACACTTGAACGTACAAGGCCAAGAAGACGTTGCTGACTGGAACTGTCAATCTAAGATTTACATTGAAGTTGATCTGGACCCAGTGCCAGCCGGCAAGCAAATCGTGTCAGCATCGCTCGAACTCAACATGTTTGGGAATGCTGGGGGCGCTGGCTGGGCTGTCCCGCCAGATACATCCTATATTCAAGCGTTTAGCGCCATGGAAGACTGGGATGAGAACACTGTTACCTGGAATAACGCACCTTACGCAGCTGAGAATATTTCAGGCACTTGGGTTGTACCTTTGGATGCAGAAGAGTTTCCAAATAACTACACCCACATTCCAGTGAAGTACGAATGGGATGTCGGCAAAATTGTGGCACAGGCTTACGCAACTGGTGAACCAGCCCGTATTATTCTGTATTCAGCAGATGTCGCCCGGCATAGTGGCAAATACTTCTGGTCATCAATGGAAAACGCACCGGAACGTATTCCAAAGCTGCATATAACCTACGGGGAAACCAACCCACCGCAGTTCGAAACGTTCTTCCCGATCTTGATCAGATAGAGCGTCTAACTACCTAAGCACAAAGCGGGCTTCTCGTAACCTTTGGTTACCCTAAGAAGCCCGCTTTGTTTTTAACTACAGTTCGCTGCAATCCACGCATCGCCAGCAGCGGTTGGCATCAGATTGCGCTGCTTACCAGCGATCTCTGGCACCTTCGCTGGGTCTAGCAGCAAGTCTAGTTCACGCAGCTTGCGCACAATCCGATTGACCTGCTCAGTGCTGGTCAACATTGGCTTGTTATCTTCACGACGTGGCAGCACTTCGTTCAAATGCGTCAGAATTTCGCGTGTGGTTGGTGCAGTTTTCAGCGGGCTATTCTTGATGCAATGCGCGATGTAGCAGAGCGTCTGTCGTTCGCGTTCTTTTAGGTCCATACTAGTCATCCAATTGCTCTTCTTGATGTAATTGCCAGTATTTTACGCCATCCGCATAACTTATTCCGGCCTGAAAGACACACCCATAAGAAAGTAAAAGCACAGCCCAAACCGTAACGACTAACATCACACCTTGCCAGTTGGGAGGGATATAAATTTGCATGTTTTTCTCCTTGTATACATAAATAGTGTCAACTCAGCAGAGGTCGTGTAAGCACCAAAATTCAACTTTGGCCTCTGCCGAATAGCACCCATCAATATAAAAAGAAGCGCGTTTGCGAGCTCCTAAGAGTTGCAAACGCGCTTTTGTAATACGCTTCCGCGCGATGATTAGTCGCCAAAGCCTTTGCGGCCATCAGACTTACCCATCAAAATGCTGATGCCATCACTGATGGTTTCCATAACATCCACCAGATTGTTCATGAAGCGCGGGAACTGGCTGACCAAGTTACCCATCGCAAAGTTGAACAAGAATTCTGAGCCAATGGTATAGAGGAAGAATGCTTCCAATGGTGCAGTGAACCAACTCGCTGTGACGTTAGGGTCCACTTTGAACATGGTGTCTGTGGTCCAGTCTAGTGTTGCGGCACCAATTGCCAACGCCAGCCCAATGCGGCTTTTGTCGTTGAACCAAAGGTACCACCCCACAAGTTGTAAGACCTGTGGCAAAGCCGCAACCAAATAAATTGTGATTGAGCCATCAATCTTATTGGTTGGCAGCAGTGCATAGCCATAAAGCGAAGACCAGTAGTCATCGTAGGCAAGCATTACTGAGGTCAAGAGCAAAAAGCCAAACCCCAGATACATCAGCACCCCAGCGGCGCTATCCAAATGTGAAAAAAGTTTCTTCATAATGTGACCTCCTTGTCGATGAAGATGCGAGGCTCTATAGCCAAGCGTGATTTAGGAGACCACAAATCCAAACTGTCTCTACCGTACCTTCTAACAAAACATACTCGAAACCTCTGTCAATGTGATCATATGTATTCATTGTATTCTTTTGAGCACACCAAAGCAAGCATTTTGTATATGAGAATTGTTAACATTTGGAGGCAGTAGTAGCAGCATGTCACCACCACGCCCTTAAACAAAAACGCCGCTGAGAATTCAGCGGCGTTTTCAAGTGTCGTTAGTTTGTTGGCCTTAGCGGTTCAAGTCTAGGGTTTCACCTGTTTTCATAAACAGTACACGTTCGGCAATATTGGTTGCTCTATCGCCAATGCGTTCAAGGTTATGAGTGACCCACAGCAAATTAGACCCTTGCGTAATTTTGGCAGGATCTTCCACCATATACGCGAGCAGTTCACGAATAATCTGATTATTCAACAAGTCCATGTCTTCATCATCTGCGGCAACTTCGTGCGCCAAGATAGAATCTTGGTCTTCGTAGGCCTTCAGTGACTTCATCAGCATGTCTTTACCGTTGGTCGCCATGCGGGGGATATCAATGAGTGGCTTCATTAGCTTCTCACCGCCAATCCGAATGGTAACCTTTGCAATACTTGCCGCGTGATCGCCAATCCGTTCTAGTTCGGTGGCAATCTGCAAGGCAGCAATAATTGCGCGCAAATCACCCGCAGCTGGCTGTTGTGTGGCAATTGTCACAACAACGGTTTGTTCAATATCGACTTCAAGCTGATTGATTTTGTCATCGCCAGCAATGACGCGCCCCGCAAGCGCCGTGTCCCCACGCTTGAGAGATTCAATTGCCTGTTCTAAGCCATCAAGTGAAAGTCTTGCCATTTCCTGCAGCTTCGATTGAAGCTCTTGCAGGTTACTTTCAAGAATACTACGGTGTAACTGCATAAATTAGTAAAAGCCCCCTAGCAGACAGCAAAACGCTGTCGCAAGTTCCTATCCGTGACGCCCCGTAATGTAGTCTTCTGTCTTTTGTTGACTTGGGTTCGTAAAGATAGTTTGTGTTTCGTCATATTCGACCAATTCGCCCAACCAAAGTAACGCGGTGCGGTCAGAAACACGCGCTGCTTGCTGCATGTTGTGCGTGACTACCACAATGGTGTAGTCCTTTTTCAACTCCAACATCAGTTCTTCAATCTTGCTGCTGGCAATTGGATCAAGTGCCGATGCTGGCTCATCCATCAGAATGACATCTGGTTGAATGGCCAAAGTCCGGGCGATGCACAACCGTTGCTGTTGACCACCTGACAGCGACAAACCACTTTGTTGCAGCTTATCTTTGACTTCGTCCCAAAGCGCTGCTTGGCGCAGTGATTTTTCAACGAGTTCATCCATGTTGCCTTTGTAACCATTGATCTTGGCGCCCCAAGCAACATTGTTATAGATAGACTTCGGGAATGGATTTGGCTTTTGGAAAACCATGCCAATTCGACGACGCACTGCAACTGGATCTACACCAGCGGCATAGATATCTTGGTTCTTATACAGAATTTGGCCTTCGATACGCACGCCGGAAACCACATCGTTCATGCGATTGAAGCAGCGTAACAGCGTACTTTTCCCACACCCTGATGGACCAATTAGAGCTGTAATTTCCTTTTCATGAATTGGCAATGAAATGCCTTTCACGGCATGGAAGGTATCGTAATAAACGTGTACGTCTTGGGCATCAAGCGCCAGACGGCCAGTGCCAGTCTTTTCAGTCCGCTCAGCTACAACAGGCTTAGCCGTTGCAATGCGTTGCGGAGCTTCTGTAGTCATTGTGTTTGCAACCATGGAACAATATCCTTTCTAAACTAACGACGGGTGCTAAACCGATTACGGAGCAAAATAGCCGTTGTGTTTAGCGTCAATAAGATGAACAGTAAGACAATGATGGCAGCCGCAGCAATGTTGCGGAACTCTGCCTGAGGCCGTGACGTCCAGTTGAAAATCTGGATCGGCATGACCGTAAATTTCGAGAAAATGCTATTAGGGTCACTTGTCATGAACGTGGCCGCCCCAACAACCAACAGCGGTGCAGTTTCACCAATCGCTCGCGAGACTGCCAAAATAGTGCCAGTCAAAATACCAGGCATTGCGTAAGGTAACACGTGGGACCAAATCATCTGCCAACGTGTTGCACCAACGCCATATGCTGCATTACGCAAGCTACTTGGCACCGCCCGCAGTGCTTCCTGCGCGTTGATAATAATCACTGGCAAGATCAGCAACGCCATTGTCAGTGATGCTGACAAAATAGTTCGACCATTTTCAGAGCCAACGCCGAGGAATTGTCCGCTCGTAATTGGTTCAAGCGTGCGGGCAAAGATCGCCAGACCTAGCATCCCGTACAAAATTGAAGGGACACCTGCTAAGTTATCAATATTGGTTTGAATAATGCGGGTCAGCCAGTTGTTTGGCGCATATTCTTGCAAGTAAAGTGCAGCGCCAACACCGGTCGGGAACGCGAACAAGATGGTGAGTGCAATGACCCAGAGTGAGCCCAGAATTGCCGTTCTAACACCAGCCAATGCTGCGTCTGATGACATCGGAGTTGTTAGGAAATTGCGGTCTAGCCAGCTCCAAAATTCAACCGTTGCGCCAGGGTGTTGCGCTTCGATTTCAGCGCGAATTTCATCGCCACGCGTAATCGAGTCCCAGAGCGGATATGTTTCCAACACTTGCTGCTCGACCACACGTTCATAAACCAACGCTAGAACATTTGCATGGTCACGCGGTGTGCTGCTACAGCCTTCAGGCGCTTCGGCACGGGCACAGACTTCATCCCACTTTTCTTGGCTTTCAAAAGCCAAGGTGTCCGCAAAGAAACGTTGCTCACGTTCGAGCTTGCGTCCGGCATTGCGGCGGATATTGTCTGCCAAAATCCCCACCAACGCTTCTTTTTCAAGGGCTTCAAGGGGCTCATCTGCGAGTTCGCTTGGAGCAATGGTATTTTCCAATGCCACCAGTCCAAACGCACTATTGATGATGTTGAGCATCAGCACAATCAAGAAGATGAGCGCTAATACTGTCGATGACATGAATACAATCTGCCATGCGCGGCCCATCCGTTGACGGGCAACCAACCGCGGATTGTAATTTGAATTTGTTTCAGGGATCATTCGTATTGTTCACGCAAGCGATTTACAACGCTGCGGCTAATGATATTGAGGATCAGCGTGATGATGAACAACATCAGGCCGATGGAGAAAATGCTGGAGTAGTCAAGTGAGGCATAGCTGATGTCACCTTGGCTAATCCGCGCAATGTGCCCTGTCATGGTTTCTGCAGCTTTGAAGAAGTTGAAGCCTTCTGCGCTGAACGCTTCGCCCCAGCTATCAAAGTTGCGAGGACCTGCACCAGCAGCGACGGCCACAATCATTGTTTCACCGACTGCCCGAGAAAGCCCTAAGATGAAAGCCGCCATAATCCCGGACAAAGCAGCTGGGAAAACCACGCGGACAGCGGTTTCAAACTTAGTTGCCCCTAGCCCATAAGCCGCGTTGCGCAAACTGTCAGGCACTGCCCGTAAAGCGTCTTCACTAATTGAGCTAATCATGGGCAAAATCATGAAGCCCATCACAATGCCGGCTGACCCAGTGTTGAAAATATCTACGGTGTCTGTGCCAAAAATATTGCGCAGTAATGGAGTCATGAACGTGAGTGCGAAGTAACCGTAGACTACAGTTGGAATACCAGCCAAGATTTCAAGAATTGGCTTGATAATGCTGCGGGCACGTTCAGATGCATATTCGCTCAAGTAAATTGCAGCGCTAATGCCAAGGGGGAGTGACACCAGCATTGCCGCAAAACTTGTCATCAACGTTGCGTTGATGAGGGGCCAAATCCCAAACCGTCCAATTGCAGGTTGCCATGTCGTTCCCGTGAAAAATTCGCGTAGTGTTACTTCAGATGCACCAAAGAACAGATACGCTTCACGTACCAGCACAACAACAATACTAATTGTGGTCAGAATGGAGATAATGCCGCAAAGAAAAAGAATCCCAGCGATGATGCTTTCACCAATGGAAGCGCGACTGCTGAGATCTGGTAAAACGTCAGATGACGTATTTGATTGGGGTGTCTGAGACATTCGTTTTCAGTAAGTTCCTCTTACTTGAATTATCACAGAGCAAAATAAAATTGGAGGAAAGGCAAGCTCAAATCCTCTTGACAAATGTTAAGAGAATTTAAGATTGAAGAATGAGTTGAGAG
>JAHDBS010000593.1 GCA_020630225.1 Anaerolineales bacterium
TCACCATAGCCCGACTGCGGGTTTAGATGTTGTTAGCCGCGGACGAGAAGGACAAGGCGGATAGGTTAAGTTCTTTTACGGTTGTTGTCATACGCCCGGCGCTTATGCGTTGGTTTTGAACCGAAATTAAGTAATAAGCCAACTTCATATCTTGTTGCGCGGAGATAATTGAATAATTGAGCCTCATGGGCTGCAACCAATTGACTAACAGCTTTTATTTCAAGAATAACCTTTTGCTCTACAACTAAATCTGCATAAAATTCACCCATGATAACGCCGTCATAGTAAACATCAATTTTTGGCTGTTGCGTGACTGATAATCCTACTTTCTCCAATTCATATCTCAACGCGTTCTCATAAATTTTTTCTAAAAAGCCACTACCTAACTGCCGATAAACGCGCTTATAAAAGCAGAACAATATTTGATCCGTTAATTCCCAATGCTTAGGCTTTGTAATAAGCTTATTCATATACTCTATTCTCCCTTCTCGTCCACCTAGTCCGCGGCTAATACCCCGACTGCACCACCCAATTACCATCAACATCCCGTAA
This sequence comes from Anaerolineales bacterium, assembly GCA_020630225.1. Taxonomy (GTDB): domain Bacteria; phylum Chloroflexota; class Anaerolineae; order Anaerolineales; family UBA6668; genus JAHDIM01. Next base: position 553 of record JAHDBS010000593.1, read on the forward strand.
CAAGCGCACGCCTGCCACCACTTGGTCACCAACCCTCAGCGGTTGTACGTCAACGCCATAAGCATCCAACTGAGCGATGTTAGCCTGATCCCATTCGGACAGCGCATCAATTGCAAACACGCTATACAGTGCCGTGACCGGATACGCTGCAAATAAGCGTTCGGCTTGTCCAATGACTTGGAATTTTGGCGACAGTAACACTACCGCGTCGAGCGTCTGGTCAAACAACGGCAAATGCTGCGCGAGCTGATCCACCAGTGCGTCTTGCCCTGCGTATGCGCTTTCGTCGTAATCTAGCAGTAGTACAGTTTGCGCTTGCTCAATGTGTAGTACGGCGCGAATGTCTGCAGTATGTAATGAAACCTCCGTCTCGGAAGGTGCTGCTTGCACCACTTGCCAACTGACAAAAAAGGCCAAACACAGCGTCAGCAACGCCGACACAGGCAACACATTCCGATTCAATCGTCGCCACCAGCGAAAGCGAAATTCCGGTAGTAAATTCTGTTGCCATAAGCTGAAGACCAGCAGCGCATAGTATCCGGCAATCCAGCTAACAGTCGCAGTCGTGAGATGCACGCTCGCATTGGGCACGCTCGCGAACGTTTGGGCACTCCAAACGCTGTAATGCAAGAACGGCCAAGCAATCCAGGCCAGATAGCTACCTATCGTGACGTGCAGCGTACCAATCAACGTTGCTGTGCCGCCCAACAGCAATGCAAACGGCTGCGCCCATGTCAGCGCAATGTTGCTGAGTAATGAAATCAATGAAAGCTGGCGAAACGTATAGGCGACCAATGGCAGCGTTGTGACTTGCACCGCTAGTGACAGCAGCGCGATCAGTGCCATTGGTCTTAGCCAACGCGGCAATGGAGCCACCGCTTTTTGAATGCGCCCGGCAAACAAAATCAGTGCCAAGGTGGCGAGCACGCTGAGCTGAAACCCTACCCACCACACATAATTTGGATTCCATAGCGTCATCAGCAAGATTGCTAACGCCAATGGTGGCAGTCCAGAAGCTGGTCGATCCAAAATGCCAGTGACGAGCACGGTAGATGCCATTAGCCCGGCCCGTAACGCGGAGGGCGGTGCGCCAATCAATAAGATGAACAGCCAGAGTGCGATCACGGTCAGCCAACGGCCACGTCGTCCAAGCTTTAGGCGCTCAAAAACCCATAGCAGTGCGCCGCCCACAATGGCAATATGAAAACCAGAGATCGCCAGCAAATGAGATGCCCCAGCGCGACGAAAGTCATTGCTAACTGCCTTCCCCAGCGCATTGCGCTCGCCTAACAGAATCGCCTTTAGATAGGCCGCATCCGTTGCGTGTTGTGGTT
>JAHDBS010000107.1 GCA_020630225.1 Anaerolineales bacterium
GTGACAATAAATGGCACATCACGCCCAATGCCAACGCTAATGAGATCAGCCGCCTCCACTTCCAAAGGCACCCGTAACGTTTGCCCCGGACTAATGGTCACAATGTTGTTGTCTTGGTTCTCAAAGCGGAACGCAAGCATGTTTTCCGCATCAGACGGTACCAACTCATAGCGCGCCGCAGAATTGCCTAGATTCTGCAATACAATGACGTAGCGCCCTTCAAAGTCAGTTTCTTCAACCCGCATATTCAGACTTGAATACGGGTTGATGTCAATAATGGTGTCTGTGTTTTTCCCAACGCGGTTGCGCGTTGAGATTGCAGAGAAGGTGACGCGATGCTTACCAGCCGGCAACTGCGGTGACTGTGGAGGTTGGAACGTAATCGTGACAGCTCGTGACTGGCCCGGTTCTAACACCACCCGCTCACGGTCCAAGTGTGCCCACGCTGCGGGGCGACCTGAAATCCGAATTCGGAATTCGTCTTGCTCATCACTCGGGTTATGAATGGTGAGTTGGAGCGTATCTAAATTACCTGGCGAGAAGCTAAATGCAGAATGCTGCGGATCAATATGAATGACATCGTTGTCAGTTTCTTGTGCAGGCTTAATAGCAAGCCCTTGACGTGCCTGCTTGGTCTGGTCAGCAACAATGTTGACTGGGGTTGGTTCATATACCAACGCGACAGACCCAACTTGCACTAACTTACCAGCCATGATGACGCTTGGTTGGTAGGCCGGAATCAATTGATTATTGATCCGCACGCCCGCACGACTCCCAAGGTCTTCAATTAGCAAAATATTCCCTTCAATCGTCAAGCGCGCATGGCGGCTATCAATGCCAGGATAATCCAGCATCAGCCGATTGCTAGGGTTAGTGCCAATTGTCAGGGTTGGTGTCAGCAAGGAGACTTCCTGCTGCACACCATTTGGCAAGGTAAGCTTGAGTTTTCCGTAACTCATATCAGACTAAAGTTTAGTTGTCGCAAGACGTTCTCGCAAGTAAACACTCACAGGTTTGAATATCCAAACCATAGAAATTTAAGCAAAAAAGGCCACCAGATGGCGACCTTAAGTCATCAAATCAAAGAGTAAAGCAAAAACTATTTTGTTTCAGAAACCAGATCCGACTAGCTAGACGCAGGACGTTGGGCTTCTTTGCGGAAGCGGTACGTGATGCGACCACGGGTGAGGTCATAAGGTGTCATTTCCACCTTGACTCGGTCACCCAGCAAAATGCGGATGTAATATTTGCGCATGCGGCCAGACAAGTATGCCAAGACCTCATGTCCATTTTCCAATTCTACGCGAAACTGTGTTCCCGGTAGAGCTTCTACAATAGTGCCTTCAACTTCGATTTTTTCAGCCATAGATGGCGTTCTCCTTGAATTGATGAATGAATAAGTTAGTAACGCTAAGCCTAAATGACTTAGCGTTACCAAATAGTCTTAGTTGCGATTTGGACGACGCTTCATGCGGCGAATCGCTTTTTCCTTCTTGATACGGCGAAGTTCGCTTTTTGAAACGAACCAGCGTTTGCGACGAATGGTACTGAGCGTACCAGCCTTCACAACCTTCTTGCGGAAACGGCGCAAGAGTTGATCTTGTGTTTCATTTGGTCGTAATTTTACTGACGTTGGCATTTATACTCACCTCCTTTTTTGTAAAGGATGTTTTGTATTCATTTTGTATTTTTGAATACGGCCAGTACTTTATAAAAAGACTTGGCAAAAAAAAACGGCACAACCGCTAAAACGGGCGCCGCAATTCAGCATTCCATAGAGACACTAGTAACAATTCAACTTTTGACGAATGATATTCTCTATTTCCAATAAGCAATAATTTTGCTGCGACGCAGCCAACCCGACAAACTGTCGGAAATTTGACTTTTAGCCTACGATTTGCGCTTAGTATACAGAGTTCTAGACCGAATCGCAAGCAGTATCGGGTTAGTTTATGCCCGGAGGCGCATCAAATGTGGCGAGATCAATGCCGCGATCGACCTCCCAGGGGTAGACAATGTATGCGTCTGTGGTTGCCCCATAGTAGTCTGGTTCAGCCTTTGAGAACACAGAGCGATATGGGTTGTAATGCATTACACACAATTCAGGGAAACCACCTGCCCCAAGTACACGGTCTTTTACAGCAATACTTGTGCGTCCACTGCCCCAAACATCGTCAACAACCAAAATCCGGCGGCCAGCTAGCAATTCGTCATCAGGGAATTGCAAGAACTCTGGCCACATATGCAGTTTTTCAGCGCCGATGCTGTTTGGCGGAAAACGGACCGCAGCTGTCAAAATATCTTTGACGTCTAGCGCTTCGGCTAACATGCCACCAGGCACAATACCGCCACGGGTAATAATGACGATAGCCTCAATTTCATAACGAAACTGCGGAATAAGGATATCAATGAGCTTGTCTACCTCTTTCCAAGAGATAAACTCGCGACGTAATGGCTTGGACACTTTAGAAGCGGGACTAACTAAGCGGTTTTTTGTAGATCTTGAGCTTGCCGATGTCATCACCACAAGCTTTACAAGCAGTCATTTCAATTTTGAAGTCACTACCACCGCTAATCCAGTTCAGTGTGCCTTGCAAAATACCAACAGCAATGTGACAAACAGGCTTGTCACTAGCGCGGCCCCAGCACATTGAACATTGTTCTAGCGTATAAATGTAGTGGTCGTCGTGCTCACGCACTTTACTGACTTGGTCACTAAGCTGCGTAAAGATGGTTGCCACAGCTGGCAAGCCAATCTTCATTTTTGTGTGCATGGGAAGCACCTTGAATGCCAAGTCCCCAGCACCAGCAAGTGGGCCAAAGTCACGCAAGCCACTGGCAAACACAGCTCGCCCAGCGCGCAGTTGTAAGCCCTGACCACCACGTGACCCGTACAACTCTTCCAGCGCAACATTCAATGCTGCTAAATCCGTAAAGTCAAATTCCTTATCAAGGTTGTCTGGCGGGTAATTACCAATAAGATGCTGCAAACCGGCGATATTCAAAATTGCATTAACGCCATTTTTGCCCATTACATCTTCTAACGCCTGCAAATAAATGCGCAAGAACTTATTGGGATACTTGAACCCACTGGGTTCAGACTTAGCTTGGGTGGAACTCATATAAAAAGTTACGAAAAATTGCTTTAAGAAGCTATACGGCTACAGTATAACGAGTACCGGCTTTCGGCACAAACGATTCATGAAGTTTAGCAAATCTAACAGATAGAGTGCATCTTTCAAATTTATCGTACCATAATCTGCGCTGTGGATTCACAAAGAAAAATAGCAGATTTAGCATAAAAAAAGGCCAGAACATCTATTTGTCTGGCCTTTTCTTCAATCCGATGTGTCGGACAGGAATTTACATATGAATGTAATGCCCGTCAATGCCATGGGCAGCTTCCATTAGGGTTTCAGACAGCGTTGGATGCGCATGTACATTGCGTGCAATTTCTTCGCCAGTCAACTCTTGTTGTTGTGCCAACGTAAGTTCAGGCAACAACTCAGTCACTGATGGCCCAACCAAGTGTGCCCCAAGAATTTCGCCATACTTTGCGTCTGTAATCAGCTTGACCCAGCCACCATAGTCGTCCAAGCCGAGCGCCTTCCCGTTTGCTTGGAAGTTGAACTTGGCAACCTTCAATTCATAACCCGCGTCTTTGGCTTGTTGTTCGGTGTAGCCAAACGATGCAATTTCTGGATGGCTATATGTTGCTGCTGGCATCATGTTGTAGTCCAACGTTACAGTTGGATGACCACCAATTACCTCTGCAGCAATCACACCCATTGCTGACCCTACGTGTGCCAACATCATTTTGCCAGTGACATCACCAATGGCATAAATGCCATCAACATTGGTGCGCATTTGATCATCGATGTTGATAAAGCCACGTTCATTGGTGACCACACCAACATCTTCTAGACCAATGCCTTTGCTGTTTGGCCCGAAACCAATTGCAACCAAGACTTGATCTGCTTCAATGACTTCCTCACCTTTCGCACCCGACACCGTGACTTTCACCACGTTCGGATCTGATGAATCAATGTTTTCTACACGGGTCGAAGTCAAACACTTGATCCCTGACTTTTTGAATGCTTTCGCAACTTCTTTACTGGTATCAGCATCTTCATTTGGCACAATGCGATCTTGCATTTCAACAATGGTCACTTCAGTGCCATAGCTGTTCCAAACCGTTCCAAATTCCACGCCAATCGCGCCACTCCCAACAATCACAACGCGTTCTGGACGTGATTCTTGCAGAATAGCTTCCCAATAGGTCACAACCCGTTCGCCATCAATATTGAATGAGGCTGGCTTAATAGCACTTGCACCAGTTGCAACAACGATGTTTGTTGCGGTAACTGTTTGCGTTTCTCCATCGGCATTCGTGACTTCGACAGCATTTGGAGAGGTCAATTTCCCAGAGCCCATGATGACATCGACTTTGTTCTTTTTCATCAAGAAGCCAACGCCCTTGACCAACCGATTTGACACTTGACGTGAACGCTTAACCGCCTTGCTGAAGTCTAACTCTAGGTTTTCAAATGAAATCCCAAAAGTAGACGCCTTCTTTCGCAACGTGTAGGCAAGGTCTGCATTTTTGAGCAAAGTTTTACTTGGGATACACCCTACATTAAGACAAACGCCACCTAAAAATTCGCGTTCGATAATTGCAGTTTTCAACCCAAGTTGTGAGGCGCGGATGGCACACACATAGCCACCCGGTCCAGCACCAATGACGACCACATCATATGTGTTTCCGGACATAGAGAATTCCTTTTATTTTTGATTTTTGCGGCGCTTTTACCGCTTTTTTGAAGTGTATCACACCCGATATAGGCTTAAACGAAAAAGCGGAATGCGGTCTGCATTCCGCTTCAAGCGAAAATACACTTGTAAACGTTGGTTATGTCAAACTGTCTGGTGGCAGCGAACGTTGTGACAAAAATGTCTGTACATCCGCAATGGACTGTCTGTACTTAACCAATAACTCTTCATCAGTTCCCTTAAAGCGATGAAGCGTTTGCAGCGAACATTGATCGCATCCACGCATGGCGCGGTATGAGTCTGTTTCGCAATCGATACAACCGTTGAGGTTGATCATTGACAAACAGAAGCCAAGTGTACGCGCATCGTCTTCAGAAAGCGACTTGAGCTGATCAATCAACTCAGCCCACGTTTCACCGCGCGCATCACGCAGTGCGTTGATGGCTTTGACGGGAAATAACGTGTCATTCTGTGAAAACATGGTCGACGATGACTCTCCTTTTCCTTTGCTCGGCTAGGCGCTGGCAATAACTACACATTGTGCTGAGGAACAAACGGTACACACTGTGAGTTTACCAAGTTGAGGGTTGGTTAGCAGGCTAAACGGGCTTGCCACCAAACGAAAGACGAGGCGAGGGCACGAATTTAAATTGAACGGATGGTTATGTTCTACAAAATTCACTGTGACTAGTCTAAGAATTGTCACAGAAGATTGTCAATGGTTGGACTAATTGAGAATTTTTTCACTAATAATCCGTTACCAACGTTTGGAGTGCTGCGATATGGGCAGGTGTCGTATAACAACATCCCCCCACAATGGTCGCACCAGCAGAAATCCATTCTCTAGCATAGTCTGCGTAGCAATCCGGATCAACAGCATCAGTTTGTTGCCATGCGTCTGCAATTGGGTCATAACTACCCGTATTTGCATAGGCACCAAAAGGGCAAGCGGTATTTCTCCTGACTACATTTAGAAGATCAGCAATGATTGGCGCAGGCGTACAGTTGATAAGGATTGCTTGCGGTTCAAGCGCATCTAATTGCTGAACAGCTTCAGCCAATGGCTCGCCCGAAAGTAAATTACCATCTGTGCCGCAAACCACGCTAACCAACACGGGCAGATCTGTCTGTAACGCTGCTTGCGTGGCAATACAAGCTTCGCGAATAGTTGGCATTGTTTCAACCAGGATTCCATCAACTTGATTGTCAGCCAATGTCTTACTCAATAGCTGATGATCATGCCAGAGCAGGCTGTCGTTCGGGGTTAGCTCTGGCGAATAGCAATCCGCTAACGGCGCTACTGAGCCTAAGACATAGGCTGCCCCTTGTGCCGCATCACGAGCTGACTTGATGGCTCTAGCAATAAGCAAGGCAGATTGAGTTTCATAAGGCGTGCATGCCAAGTTTGAATGATGACAACGAAAGGTATTGGCTGTCACAGCATGCGCGCCAGCCGTTACATAAGACTGATGAACGTTGGTAAGGGTATCTAGCTGGTCTACTAAAGCGTTAGCAGACCAGAGTGGCGGCGCGACATCTATTCCGGCTGCATCAAGCGCTGATCCGGTTGCCCCGTCAAGGAGAAGCAGATTGCGGGACGCTAGCTGCGCCCGCAATTTTGCAGAGAGGTTAGTTTGTGTCAGAAGAGGTTTCGTCTTCAGGCTTTGGATATAAGGTTGGATCATCTGGGTCTTCAGGATTGAATACCCAGACATAAACATCATCGTCTGCCCAATCGTAGATCCATTTAGCGTCGGTTGGAGAAAGATTTACACAGCCATGCGAGCGCTGATAGCCAAAGCCGTCATGCCAATAGGCACCATGCAATGCAATCGCACCATCGAAATACTGGGTCCACGGAACATTTTCAAGCGAATAGTAATCTGAACGATCCGCAGCAAAGGCCCCTGACATATCATCAGACTCTAGCCGAGCGTAAATTTGGAACAAGCCTTGATTAGTCTGCCAAGCGTCTAATCCACTGGAGATTAGCGTTGCATAGACTAATTCATCGTCTTCATATGCTGCCAAAGTTTGCTCAAAGAGATTGACTGCAATCCAGCGTCCGCTCACCTCTTCAGGTGGTTCAGGCGTATTGAGCACGCTAACCGTACGTTGTTCTACCCACTGATTATGCCCAACTTGGTACCAATCCCAGCCGTCTACATTGACTGTGTTGAAGATTTGAACCGTGTCATAACGGCGCAGCGGACGGACATCCTGATTAATTTCGCCACCAGGTGTTCTCATGGGGTGCACTGTCGACACTAGCCAAGCAAATGGACGTTCAAGCTGCTCCTCAAACGTAACCCCTCCAAATTGAGAAGTTTCTGAAATTGAAACTTCCGAACGCCGTACAAACTCACCTTTGTTAATACGGAACCACTCTTCTTCTTGATATACCACTAAGTCTTCGAGCGTCACGAATACGAAGCCGCTATCAATACCAAGTCCTAAAAGACGGATTGGCGCCTCGCCATTGAACCCAGCTTCCGGGGAGGCATATACTGGAGCATCTGCACGCACACGGGCATATAGCGAATGCGTCAACGCATATGGGTCGTATTCAACGTCAACAGCAGGTGTTTCTGGTAGTTCAAGAGGGAGTTCATACGCCCTTAACTGCACCTCTTCTTCACCGCGGGCTTGTCCCGGACACAACGTTGGGTGTGCCAAGTTCTCAGAGCGTGGACAGAGGAATTCAGGGTCTAAGGGCTTCTCTTCGGGAGCTTCATTTGCAAATGCACCAGGAATAGCAACAAATGCAGCTAAGAAAAACGAAAAGGCCCATGCGACAGTCAGTTTGAAACGCATGAGCCTTATTTTGCTTAGTTAGGATTTTTTGTCAATGGAGATTGCTTACATTCGGGAAATTTATAACAGGTTTTCACCCTAGGTTAAGGCTAGATAACCACACCTTCTGGGCTATTTCCAGAATCCACCATTGCTTTGCGCACGTTGACTGGAATAAGCAGAATAATCCCGATAATGAAGAATGCAATCAGCGACAGGATCGCAATCCGTTGTGAACCGGTGAAATCGACAGCTAGACCAAACAGAAGCGGACCTAACCATGAGGTACCACGTTCACTAATTTCGTAGAACCCAAAGTATTCTGCTTCATTGTCTGGCGGAATCATTTGCGAGAACAGTGAACGGCTTAGAGCCTGTGTTCCCCCCATAACAAGACCAAGAATAGCGCCCATGATGAACAGCTGTGTATCGTTGTAGAGGAAGCCGTAGGCATAGATTGCCAAGCCAGCCCACACCACTAGTCCGATCAGAATTGACATCTTTGCGCCGATTCGAGAGGCCATCCAGCCAAACAAAAGTGCACCGCCAAACGCAACAAACTGGATCATCAATACCAACAACAAAAGCGTTTCAGGTGCGGTGCCTAGTTCTGACGCAGCAAATACAGTCGAGACCGCAATAATCGTTTGAATGCCATCGTTGTAAATCAAGTAAGACAGCAAGTAGCGACCCGTCTGCGGCAAATTCTTTGTCATATGACGCAGTGTAATAAACACTTTCTTGAAGCCATATGTCCAAATCGACTCACCTGCTGGCAGCGACAATGTGGATGGCCGCTGGACAAGCCGCTTATGCGGATAAAGCCAGGTAAACACAAGCCACCATACACCAGCAGAAGCAATACTCAAGCGCACTGCCAATCCAGTGTCTGACATGAGCGTGATCATGCCAAGGTTGACTGCAAGTAAAAGCCCCCCACCAATGTAGCCGGCTGCCCAACCCTTAGAGCTAATTTCATCACGTTTATCTGGCGAAGCGATTTCTGGCAAATATGAGTTATATGCCACTACAGCTGCCCCAAAACTAAGGTTAGCAATAATGAAAAGTAAACACCCTAACAAAACAGCACCAGCCGTTCCAAACATGGGCATATCTGCTCGAATGAAGAACAGCAGTATTGTGGCGAATGCCCCCGCGTAAGCAAAGTTCAGCATCAAACGCTTTTTGTTTGGCGTGTAATCCGCTGCGGTCCCAATCAGCGGCAAAATAAGCACTTGAAGGAAGACGGACAATGAAACTGAATATGGATAAAGCGCAGCTGGATTGATCCCTAAGATTTCGGTTTCTAATCCGCCAGCCAGAGAAGTAAGATATGGGCCAAGTAAAGCAGTAACAACCGTGGTGGAAAATGCTGAGTTCCCCCAGTCATACATCATCCAGCCGAATATTTCACGGCGGTCGTTAATTGGCGCAGTTGTGGCGCTTGCTGACATAGTTGTGTCCTGTAGAATAAACCTGTGTGGCAGTATTGTCTGTTTTAATACAGTGTGCGTAATAAGATAGCATCGAACGCCGAAACAAGCCAATTATTAGGGACTAAAAACTAAGGAGACCGAGATGAATTCAAGCATTGTTCGCATTTTGATCGATCCATATGCTGGGGAAGAAGCAGAAGTCTATCAAGCCTTACTGACCCGCCTCAATGGACTAGAGGAAGACAACATCACCCCACTTTACTTGCGCTGGATTGTCAGCAGCTATGATCTTGAGCTAGTTTGTCATACCAATGACTTAAGCACGTTCAATGATTTTATGATTGACACAATCCGCTCTGTGCCGGGGGTCAATAACACTGAAAGTCAGTTGCTCAATAATGGGTTCGTATTCCCTGGCGGCTTTGCGCTATCACGCATGCGGGCTGAACATGGTTACTCAGTCACCCACGCTGTGGTTGATATTGACGTCACACCCGGTGACGAACGTGATGTCTTCGCAGCACTGTACGACTTACCAGAAGCCGATGACCTGCGTAAAGTCTACTTGTTCCAAGAGTTTGCTGGGATGAAAGCCGATATCACGTTACAAATTGCTGGGCCTAGCGCTAGCACAATCGCGACCTATGTCGCGCAATACATTCGCCCCATGTTTGGCATTCGCGACACAACAACGACATTCAGCAGCGGCACTGCAACATTCGTCAATGTAGACGAATTGCAAACCGTACTGGCTGCGTATTGCCCCGCCTAGCACGATAGAAAACTCACGAATCAAAAAAGCCACCGAGTGTTTACTCAGTGGCTTTTGTTTTTAAGCAATCGCTGTTCGAATTGAAGCGGCAACAGTCCGCGCCCGTACAGGCGCATCGCCAACATGCGACGTTGCATCGAGGTAACTTCTAATCTCATCAGGACTGAGCAACTTTGTCAGTTCAGGGTGTGCAGCCATCACATCTGCTAATGGATTAGCTTTGCCTTCAGAAAGGTCAGCCCAAGCAGCCAATGAGCACTCGCGAATAACCTCATGAAGCTCTTGCCGATCGCCACCTTGCATTACCGCAGCCATCAGTACTTTTTCAGTCGCTGCAAACGGGCCATAGGTTGCCATATTACGCGCAACAGCGACTTCATTCACGACTAGACCTTTGACAATTCGTTGCACTACACGCAGCATTTCATCCGCTGCTAAAAATGCGCTTGGCAGCAACACGCGGCGGTTTGCCGAATCATCTAGCGTGCGTTCCAGCACAGAGCCAGCGGCATCATCCCAAGCGACGCGTGGTAGCGTTGCCAAGTAGCGTGACAAGCTGCCCACTTTTTCAGACGCAATTGGATTACGCTTGAAAGGCATTGCAGAAGAGCCCACTTGCTTCGCGCCAAATGGCTCTGACCATTCGCCAAACAATGGATTTTGCAAAATGCGCAGGTCATACGTGAGCTTATGTAAGGATGCTGCAATCCCGGCCAAAGCACTCACAATGAAATAGTCTTGCTTCCGTGGATAGGTTTGCGTGGCAGCATCAAATGCAGGCAAGTCGATTTCGGCCAACACCTTTGCTTCTAAATCGGCAACGTTTTCCGCGCCAATCAGCACTGCATAGCTTGCTGAGGTACCAACTGCCCCTTTGATCCCTTTACCTAAGACCATCGCATGCAAGCGCTTGATCTCTTCCAAGTCTCGCAACAAATCTTGCCCATATTGGGCAATGCGGTAGCCGATGGTCGTTGGCTCTGCCGGTTGGATGTGCGTAAATGCCATCGCTGGGGTATCCACCCACTTTTCAATCTGATCGGCAACTGCACCAAGCAGCGTAGTGAGCTTTTCGATGATGACACCTAACGCCTCGCGGATGCGCATCGCATCGGCGTTGTCTTCAATATCCATTGAGGTTGCGCCAAGGTGAATTACCCCACCACCAACTGGACATTGCTCCGCATAAGTCCGGATTGCTGCCATCAGGTCATGGCGAATTTCGTGCTCAATTTCAGTTGCGCGGTCAATATCAATGTTGGTGACATTGGCTTCAAGGTCTGCAACTTGGTCGGCACTAACAAGACCATAGCTTTGCTGCGCCTTAGCTAGCGCTACCCAAATCTGACGCCATAATTTGTGTTTATTTTCTTCGCTCCAAATCTGGCGCATTTCGGCAGTGCCATAACGCCAAGTGAATGGAGAGAGATAAGTATCGTGAGAGAAATTAGTTTGAGGCATTTATATATTTTTGTTGAGTATTTTTTACATCGACAGAATAGAAGATGAATAATCCGCCTAAAGTCAATAAAGACACGGCTAAAGCTATCAAGCAATATTGTCTAAGAGAAGACAACAGTGGCGTAATTGTTATTTGATGTGTTCCGCTTTCAAGGGGAAGACCGATCAGATGCAATTCTGTTTGATCAAAATCTATAACCTCGTCGTTCACGCTGACTTCCAAGAAAGGGTAATACGAATATGCTAGCTGCGCATATCCATCCTGCTCAAGTGAAACCTCAAGCTGCACAGATTGTGCATCAAACGAATAGTGATTGAGACGCCAAGTTGCATTGGATACGTTGTCACATAGATCAGAATTTTTCAGGTAGCTATAGGGATCAGCTTCCTGAATAGCAGGTACTAAATATGCCGTTTCAAACACCTGACTGTTACACCCGATAAGCATAGGCGCACTGTTACTGATCACTTTTACAGATCGCATATCGTCTTGGTGCTTTAGAAGCCAGTAATCAATATCTAAAGCTTGGCTTAAGGCTAACGCTTCCGCTTCAATCTCTACAGAAACACTATCAATTTG
>JAHDBS010000594.1 GCA_020630225.1 Anaerolineales bacterium
TCTGGGCAACAAGCAGTAAAATCAGAGCATGCAATATCCTGCGTTACGCGCCATTAGCGCCCACACAAAAATGGAGAACGGCTTCCCCTACCTTGTATTGGAAGACCCACTAGAGCTTAGCGCGCGGACGCTCGCAGTCCCGCAACCTTGGGTGCCTATCCTGCACGCCTTAGATGGCCGCACGACCGTTGACAACATTTACAACAAAATGCGACTGCATGGCATTGGCAAAAGTCAGATTGATGATCTGCTTGCAGCGCTAGACGACACCTATCTGCTTGATAATGAGCGGTCAGAAAAGGCTATTCAAACGGTCGAGCAACAATATCGCAATGCCCCCTATCGCCAGACAAGCTGCGCAGGTGGCGTGTATCCAGCTGATCCTAATGAGTTACAGGCTTATCTAGACTCGCATTTACAGACTGCGACGACGCAGCCTGCACAAACAGCCATTCGCGGCATTCTAAGCCCTCACATTGACTACCAGCGTGGTGACGCAGTCTATGCCGAAGCATGGGCCGCCATTACCAATCAAATTGCAGATTTTGAGTTAGTCATCATTTTTGGCACCGACCATGTCTATGGTCAAACGGCATTTACATTGACCCGCCAAAATTACGCAACGCCTTACGGCACACTGCCAACTGAAATTACTATTGTGGATGCACTTGCAGCAGCCCTTGGCGAAAGTGCCTATGCCGGTGAATTATTCCATCGAAAAGAGCACTCGATTGAACTACCGTTGGTTTGGTTACATCACCTCCGGCGTAAGAATCCGCCGCAGATTGTACCCATCATGGTTAGCCGCTTAGGGGCAACGCTTGGGTTGGAGCATCGTCAGGACCTACAAGCTGTGATGCGCGTCTTGCGTGAGCAGACAAAGGGACGCAAGACATTAGTGATTGCTTCTGGTGATCTCGCGCACGTTGGGCCTGCCTTTGAGACCCCAGCGCTTTATTCAGAAGAAAAAGCTGCTTTGCGCACCACAGACAAAGCCCTAATGGACACCATTGCCACCGGAAACGCGATACCCTTCTATGACGCGCTTGACCGCATTGACAACTGCAATAACGTCTGTGGCATGTCGCCAATCTATCTCATGCTTGACCTACTCGACAATCCAGCTGGCACTATTCACGCCTATGAGCAATGCCCGGCAGACGCTGAAAACACGTCTGTTGTTTCAATTTGCAGCGCAACCTTCGCATGAATCCATTTACCCGATTTCTCACTAATCGACTGGGACAGCAATCCATTGCGGAATTTGCTAAGCATTGGGATATTCTCGAACGCCTAGTGGTCACGACGTTCAAAGCCAAGGGGCCAACAGCAGCAGATCGGAAGGCTTATGTTACCTCGCGTGCTTGGCTCTTGAAGCACTATCCAAACTGGCAAGCACAGTTGACACCTTACTGGCAAGGCAAGCTTATTGGCGGCAAGCCAGCCGAAGCTGACCCGTTCTTGCGCCTCCTAGACCCCGAAACCGCAGACGGCTTCGTTGATGATTGGGTGGCAATGCAAACGTTGCCTGCCGCGCGCGAAGCCTTGAATGAATACATAGTGGCTAAAAGCTAATCGGCCAAGGTCTCTGCTATAGACACTATCCCTACAAACCTCAGCTTTTAGCAAATTAGCCAACCAGCAACCATGACAACCTACACCGACTCCGAACTCCAACAGCACATCCAAGACCTGGTCAAAAAAATTGAAACGCGCCCTGCTGCCGAATGGCATGACTTGCTCGCTTATTTACTCGCCCGCTTCGATGACAAGGACCAAAGCTGGGAAGCCCGCGATGCTTATACCCGCATCGTTCTAGAGCCATTGCGCAAAACGCTCTCCATTCGCATTCAACAAGATCGTTGGTAGCAG
>JAHDBS010000595.1 GCA_020630225.1 Anaerolineales bacterium
CTCTAATCAAAAATATCTTCGATCAAATCGAAAATATCAAATTTCGACTTCTTCTTGATTTTCTTGAAAGACTTCTTCAAAGCTTTTGGCGATGTTGGGACACCAGGAATTGGTCGGCTTGGGCTGCTGTATTTGCGCTTCGCCTTACCACCCGCAGACGCCATTGCTGCTTGATCAAACTCACCATAGTCTAGCCAAATCAATTTGCAATTTTGACAAGTGTCAACCAAAACTTGACCGGACCCAGCATTCAAGTGGGTGTGCATGCCTTGCTTGCAGGATGGACAATGAATTAGCCGATTCGGATCCGAACCGCTCGCGGTTGATACAGAGTGCCCTAGCGGTTGACGCTGCTTTTGCCGCTCCTTGAGCGACTTTTTAAACGTCTTTTGATTGAACAACATCCCCTGACAGTTTGGGCAGCTGTGCCCGTGGTAACGGTCTGCAACAGTAATGGGCGCTAAGTCGATGTGACAAACCGGACAAGTAATGGCAGGTTTAGTACTTTTTGTTTCTGGCAATGGATGTTGCGCGTTTGCCGGAATATGCAACATCCCGCAATACTGACATCGGAAAGAGCCTTGTTGTTGAAGTGGGATCATTGGCGCGCCGCAGCCATTGCAAATCATAGATAGAGTCCTAAAATCTAAAAGTCGTTAGTTATATCCTAACGCGTTCAGATAAACAGATTGTAAAAATAAAGTAAAGACTTACCGAATTCTAGCCGTCTTGCGGCGGCACCAATACAAAGTTACCCACATGCGTCTTTTCCATAAACTCTTGTTGCGCTTGGGCAATATCTTTCAAGGCAAAGGTCTTTGCCACCAATGGCTGAATTTCGCCGCGCTCGATGTAACCCACCAAATTCGGAAACACGGGTTCATCCCAAGCAGTGCAGCCGATGAGTGTGATGTCTTTCAGATAAAAATCGCGCATGTCTAAGGTGACAATTGGCCCCGCAATTGCGCCGGAAGACGCATAGCGTCCGCCGCGTTCGAGCAGCTTGAATAGGTCGGTGAAGCCTTCGCCGGCGACGTTATCAATCACCACATCGATGCTTTTTTCGCCAAGCTCTGCCAGCAGGTCTGTGCCACGAGGGAGGATGCGATCAATGCCTAGATGCTGCATTTGCGGAATTTTGGACGGACCCACAATCGCGGTCACATGCGCGCCTCGCCGCTTACACAACTGCACCACGGCTGACCCCACGCCGCCAGACGCCCCTGGCACTAGCACGCGGTCGCCCGCTTTCACATTGCAACGCTGCACCATATTCTCTGCCGTAGCGTAGGCACATGGAATAGTCGCTAGCTCGGCATCGCTCCAGTCGCAATCGATGGCAAACACTTCTTGCGCTGGCACGACGACATACTGCGCAAACGCGCCGTCAAAATCTGAGGCCATCCAAATGTTTTCCAGCGACTCCCAACTGTCTAAGCGCATGCAAGCCCGCACTAAGACGCGCTGACCAATGGCGGGACCAGCCACGCCAGCGCCATGCGCAACCACTTCACCACAGCAATCGGTGCCTTGAATGAAGGGAAACGGCGTTACTTCGTTCCAGCCCCCGTCAGCAACGTCAGTCTCCGCATCGCTTTCGGAAAAGTTTTCGGTGCCTTCCGTCACATTGGAAGAGTACCAGCCCAGCCGCGTGTTGATCTCCGTATTGTTTACCCCAGCGGCCAGCACCTTGAGCAGCACTTCGCCCGCACGCGGGGCCGGAATCGGGACATCCCGATAGTCAAGTTTGTCATAGCCACCGCTGCCCGTGGTGACAATGGCTTTCATCGTTGGCTGACCGGCTTTCAAGGCAAAGCGCTGTCGATTGGTTTCTAAGAGGTAATGTAAGTCTTGCATTTGA
>JAHDBS010000108.1:0-9484 GCA_020630225.1 Anaerolineales bacterium
GGTTTTTGAAGTGTGGATCCGTAGGGATGGTCTGTTTTTACTCTAAATCTCTTCAGACGGCCTCTGTTTTTAGTCAATTCGATGTTTCACGTGAAACAATCATCATGTTCTACAAGCCATCTCAAACGTCATATACGCCTAGAAAATCGTTCTGAGTGCATTGTTTTGATATTGAAATCAACCATATCTATTGCTGAGCGGCAATGGAGGTTACTTCCGTAATTGCCTGAACAAGAGCTCTGTGTGCTCTAAGATGTTTCACGTGAAACATCTCTATTGTGTAACAACCTGCCGCAGTATCCAGAATAAGTTGCGCCACACCAACCATAACGCGGATAATTGTCTCTCAACTCTCAACTCTCAACTCTCAACTCTCAACTCTCAACTCTCAACTCTCAACTCAAAATGTTTCACGTGAAACATTCTTCGCTAGACTGCGCCCTCAAATAGGGCAGTAATCTCTCAGATAAGCAGTTTTTATGGGCTATAGCCTAGACACACAGGTGCAAGAAATAGCGCTTAGAAGTGTCAGCTTGCTAAGGCGATGACAGGATCATCTGTATCTGACGACCCCTCTATCAGTGTGCCTATAGAGAATCAAAGAGCACATTTTGTAACTCTTCGCCCTCTACAACCATCTGTTTGCCATCTTTTGCGCCTCAAATCTTCCCCATCTAAGCCTGCAGCTCTCGTTTCTGTTCTCTATATCCAACATAAAGCACATAAATCTACATCTAGATTGCGCTCAACATGTTTCACGTGAAACATTCTCTATCTCTATCTCTATCTCTATCTCTATCTCCCAACCAGTGTCCCTTGCTATTCTCCTGTCTACATTTTGCCCATTTCAACACCCCTGCCGCTTAGGGCGCTGCATGGTAAAATTTGGGACTAAATTCACTCAAAAAATGCCATCTAATGATGGCTTATTTCACCCCTTAGGAGTACCCTATGGAAAAGCAAGTGGGGACCGTAAAAGTCAAACGCGGTCTGGCTGAAATGCTCAAGGGCGGCGTTATTATGGACGTCGTTACCCCAGAAGAAGCAAAGATTGCGGAAGAAGCTGGCGCAGTGGCTGTAATGGCCCTTGAACGCGTACCTGCGGACATCCGTGCAGACGGTGGCGTTGCCCGCATGTCTGACCCTGAAATGATTATGGGGATTCAGGCTGCTGTGTCTATTCCAGTGATGGCAAAGGCACGGATTGGTCACTTTGTGGAAGCACAAGTCTTGGAAGCACTTGATGTCGACTACATCGACGAAAGTGAAGTGCTAACCCCAGCGGATGAAGAACATCACATCAACAAGCACGCATTCAAAATTCCATTTGTTTGTGGTTGCCGTAACCTTGGTGAAGCTCTCCGCCGCATCGGTGAGGGCGCTGCGATGATGCGCACAAAGGGTGAAGCTGGTACCGGTGATGTTGTTGAAGCTGTGCGCCACGCACGCACGACACTTGGCGCTATTCGCAAGCTGCAAAAAATGGGCGACGAAGAGTTGATGAGCTATGCTCGTGACTTGGGCGCTCCATATGAACTGTTAGTAGAAACCCGTGAATTGGGCCGCTTGCCAGTTGTAAACTTTGCAGCTGGTGGGATTGCAACTCCAGCTGATGCTGCATTGATGATGCAACTTGGTGTTGACGGTGTCTTCGTTGGTTCTGGGATCTTCAAGTCTGGTGATCCAGTCAAGCGCGGTAAGGCAATTGTCCAAGCCACAACCCACTATAACGATCCAAAGATTATTGCTGAAGTTAGCCGTAACCTTGGTGAAGCAATGGTTGGGCGGGGCGTTCACGAACTGCCAGAAAGCGAATTGCTCGCTAAGCGCGGTTGGTAGAATTTTCGAGTGCGTAAGGTGTAACGTGTAAAGCGTAAATACCTACGTCTGCGGTAAAATAGAGAGGCTCGTTACAGCAATGTAACGAGCCTTTTTTGTTCACTTTTATGTCCAAATATAGAGCTAAGACGCAAGCGTTTTGCAAAAAGCCTTTGCACTTTACAAATTACAACTTATAAGAACATAGGTTCTTTTTATTGGTCAAAATCATGTCAGATTCGACAAAAAACACTGAAAAATTGCGCATAGGCGTGCTTGCTTTGCAGGGTGCGTTCCGCGAACATGCTAATATTTTGCGAGCGTTGGGGGCTGAAGTTGTAGAAGTACGCCTGCCAGCGCACCTTGATGGTCTCGATGGCTTGGTGATTCCTGGTGGTGAAAGCACCACGATTGGGAAGCTCGCTGTACGCTGGGATTTGCTAGCGCCACTGCAAGAAAAAGGGCGGGCTGGCTTCCCAATTTGGGGGACTTGCGCAGGTGCAATCTTCCTGTCGAAGGATGCAAATCGTGAGCAACATTTGCTCAAATTGATGGACATTACGGTAGAGCGCAATGCTTTTGGCCGCCAACTCGACAGCTTCGAAGCCGACCTTGATATCAAAGGGTTAGATGCGCCATTCCCTGCGGTTTTCATTCGCGCACCAAGCATTGAAACCGTTGGCGAGAATGTGGATGTGCTGTGCCAACTCGCTGACGGACGCATGGTGGCTGTCAGGGAAGGGAACTTCCTTGCCACGTCGTTCCATCCCGAATTGACAGATGACATGCGGTTTCACGAATTGTTCTTAGACATGGTGCGCGCGGGATAAGTAACGTAACGCGTGTTGGCCCGTCGTTGAATCAAAAAAGTCGGTGGTTCTCAATGGAGCCACCGACTTTTTTCTTAAGTAGCCTTAGTTCTGGATACAGTTCAAAATTTCTGGGCTAAACATGACAGCATCTAGGATGCGAATTCAGCAAATGAAGCGAATTTACACGAATACCGAGTAAAACTTCGTTTTATTGGTCAAATTTGTTGAATTTCTGTGAAAAACATACATGACGTTACCTTGAATCATGGGCGTTTCAAGTGTTGCATATTACAACAGGCGCTTGCGATGACGAATCAACATCCCTACGCCAACCAGACCAGCTAACCCTAGCATGCTGGTGCCAGTTGCCAGCACGACCCAAACCGGAATTTCGGTGACAGCGTTGGGGGTATTGGCCGCGGCTACGGCTTGCGCTGCCGCAGTGGAAACCCCAAATGAAATAGACTGCGATGTTCCGGCTTGTAATTCGGTGTCAAACTGTGGATTTGTTGTCGCGGCAACGTCTTCACGTAGCAAAACTCGGGTGCTGTAATTACCAGCTACTAACGATTCAAAGCAATAGGGCATTTCAAATGCATTGCTGATGATTTCTCCCACAATAACATGTTCATCTGTGTTGACTAAGCGCAAGCGGAAGCCGCTCAACCCAACTTCGCTTTCTTCGCGCGTGCCATTTCCATCGAAATCTTCATAAACGCTGACACAAATGCTGCCAACGGCGGCATTTGCGGCTGTTGGCACAATCTCTTCAGGTGCAGTCGTGCTGATTGCTGCTATTGCAGTCTCTTCTGTTGCGGCGGGCTGCGGTGTTACAGTGGGAGGGATGGCAGTTGGCGCAATGTTGGTTAAGTGTGCTGCTTGGACTAAGTTATCTGGCAGGGGCCCTACGATCAACTGTTGCCCGACCTGCAGCACATTGCTGGTCAAAGCGTTTAACTCCTTTATGGTCTCAATACAATCCGTGGCATTCCCGCACGTCAGACGCGCAATGGTTGTGAGGTTATCTCCGCTTTGTACGGTGTAAATCATTTCTCCAGCCGCATTTGGGGTTGGAATTTTTGACGGTTCATTTGCGACTGAGTTGATGGTTGTCTGTACATTAGCATTGCTAACCGCTGCTGGCGTTGCTGTTGCGGTGGACGCTGATGCTGGATCTGGGATCACAGCTGTTGCTTGCGGTAGATTTGCTTGTGCAGTGGCCGTTTGCTGCAGACTGACGGCTGTGTAGTCCGCAGTAGGGTGTGCTTGTGGCTGGTTGACAGCACTGTAATCTGCCGTTGGCTGTACTTGGGTCTGGCCGACAGGCGTGTGTACAATGGCTGGTTGCTCACTAGCGATAGGAATCGTGCCATTTTGCGCAGAAATTGGGTTGACATACCGCGTTGGGACAGCGGTTGGCTCAAGCGTGCCGTGCGTTGGTTGTGCAACAATTGCTGGCACGCTGCTTGGCACTAAGCGCGCGTCATCTAAGTAGGCAAAGTTGAAATTATGACCGTTAGGTGCCCAGTAGTTGATCACGATGCGGACATCTGGCTCTTCAGGAACAAAGGTCAGACCAAAGCGTTGCCATTGTTGATCGGCACTAGACGGGTCAACCCAGCCGGTTGTGTGGGTCATTTCGCCAGTTGAAACAGAAAATACATTAATACAAAAGAATGAGTCCACGGGAACATGCTTTGGCAGTTCATCTTCAAAGGTTTGGTACCCATAATCCCAATCACGAATTGAGACTTTCAGCGCAATATCCATGCGGTACTCTTGCGCTGTATCGAGTCCGCTTACGTTCTGAGCAAGGTCAAGATACATTGGGACAGAATTCTTGGCCCAAAACCAATAGTATTCTGTTTGATCGTAACTGTCTTTGAGCCCACTCCATTTTCCCCAAAGCTGCGCCTGATAGAGGTTATATAGACCAGGAATTTCATCGTAAGTAAATTCCCATCCTGCGGCCTCATAAACACTTTGTTTGATAGTGCGCCGTCCCTCTGAACTGAAGCTACCGTTGACGAGTAAGTTCTGTTGCGCTTGCGCACGATTCTGGCCGAAGAGCGCGCCACTCAGCAATAAGATGCCGAGTGTAACTAGTATTTTTCGTAACGTGAGTGAAAGAGAAAACGACATAACGTCAATTATAAATGTGGCGCGTCATATTTAGTCTCAGGTTGTTATTGTAGTCTGCCAACTACTTGTTTCAGTAATGCAATACGGACGTTGGTAATTGTGGGGCGTAATGACACGGTCTGTGACCGACATCCAACACTTTGTTAAACATTGTCTGGTATAACTTGCGTATGGAAGACCAAGTTCCAGCACCAGCGGATGATGATAACGTCACGCAAATTCCAATTGATGAGCCGTTACCAGGTTCGGATGTCACCCCAAGTTCTGAACCAGATGTAAGTTCCGAATTGGAAGACCCACCTTGGCTTCAGCGCGTTAAAGCACAAGATGCCGAACGCAAGGCCAATTACAAGCCTTGGTACTTGCCAGAAACAGAACAAACGGTCGCTAAGATTGACGTTGATGTGTCTGAAGCAGAACTTGTCCCCACAGTTGTCATCAATGATGATGACCCAGATTGGTTGAAGCGTGCCAAAGAGCAGCAAAAAGAAAAACAACAAGCGCAGGCAACGCGTAAATCCCAGCCGCTGACAAATGGTGGGGCGGCTCCATTGCCCATCTTGTTTGCCTTGTTGCTTCTATTATTAAAGCTGTTTGGCGATTTTCAATTTTATTGGCCTGCAATTGCAGAAAAGCTATTTGGAACATGGGATGCGCTCCAACCCCAGCAGTTCATTGCTCCAACGCTAGAAAATCAGCCATTGCTGCTGGATGCTGCTATGAGCGGGGGGCTAACGGTCATTTTGCCAATTGTGTTGATGGTCTTCGTGTTGAATCGCAAACTATGGGCAAGATTTGGCTATGTAATAGCTATTGTTGGCGCATTGGTCTTGCTAGAAAATAATTTGCGGTTTAATTTGGTCTTCAATTTTGAATCTGTAAATGTCTTCCTACAAACAAATTGGCTTGTGCTGCGCAATATATTGCCAATTGCCAGCGCTGTACTCGTTATGCTGCCTGCTGTAACCCCTTGGTTTATCGAACACGATAATTCCGCAACTTAGTAAATAGATTTACTTAACTGTCCCAACTTTATCTGTAGCAAATCTTGAACAATTGTTGTACGAACAACTTGCAATTTGTTGTAACATATTAAGTGGATAGATAGCCGATTGGTAAGGCTAATTTTGACTAAATCAAGTATGCAGCGCTGGGGAGGCAATGCAACTCTATGTACGGACTCGTAAATAAAGCCGTTGAAGGCTTTGTAAAAGAACAAATGGGTGATGACGGTTGGGCAAAGGTCTGCGCCAAAGCAGGTCTAAATGACCCAACGTTCATCAGTATGGACTCATATCCAGACAGTGTGACTTATGACATTGTCGGTGCAGCCAGTGAACTAACAGGGTTAGACGGCGCAACAATTCTTGAAGGCTTTGGTCGCTACTGGATGCTCTACACCGCCGAAGAAGGTTATGGGCCATTACTAGAAATGACCGGCACAAACGTGCATGAGTTTCTAGAAAACCTCAACATCATGCACAGCCGCATCCGCTCAACGTTTGATGAACTGCGCCCACCAGACTTCGAAGTCACAGACGCAACCGATGACACACTCTTGTTGCACTATCGGACTGAACGTCCGGGCTTGGCACCAATGTGTGTTGGTATTTTGCATGGTCTAGCCGAA
The DNA here is from genome assembly GCA_020630225.1 of Anaerolineales bacterium. Lineage (GTDB taxonomy): Bacteria > Chloroflexota > Anaerolineae > Anaerolineales > UBA6668 > JAHDIM01. Next base: position 6,403 of record JAHDBS010000108.1, read on the forward strand.
CGGTTCGATCAAAAAATTACGGTTGAACATCGTGATAAGAAAGATGAAGGTGCAGACCATGACACCTTCTTTGTAACCGTAGTCGGGTAACAGTTGACAGTTGGCGCGTGTTTTGCAGTAAGACTATTCCATGTGAAACACTCAACTATCAAGATTCATGCTTTCATCGTCTCAAGTAGCTGAACTTTTTCCATTCTTCATCAGACTGGATGACAATGCGCAGATTGTAGAAGTGGGGAGCGCCTTAGAGCGGTCCTTGCCTGATCTGCAAATTGGGGATTCGTTCGAGACTCACTTTAAATCGTCTAAATCGATTGCTCAATTTTTGCCGTTTACTGCAGACGTTGCGGCGAAACAGCGCAATAAACTGCTTATTGTGACTGTCAAAGCAATGGACATGCGGCTAAGCGGTCAATTGCTAGTCCAAAGTGAAGGTGTTTTGTACATCGGGTCTCCATCTATTAATAGCTTGGATTCCCTCAAAACGCATCGCCTCTCCTTAAAAGACTTCCCTCCCCATAACACCATCAGCGACATGCTCTTCATGTTGCAGGCGCGTGATGCTTCACTCGCAGACTCGCGTCGTCTCATGGCAGACCTACGTGAAAGCCGTAATGAGGCTATCAAGCTTTCGCAAGTTGCGGCGCGGACTAGCAACATGGTCGTGGTGACGTCTCCAACTGGTGAAATTGAATGGGTTAATGCAGCATTCGAGCGCGTAACAGGCTATGAAATGGCGGAAGTCATTGGTGGCCGTCCTGGTGACTTGTTGCAAGGGCCGGAAAGTGACCCTGAAACAATTCATTTCATGCGCGAATGCTTGCATCGTGGTGAAGGCTTCAATGTAGAGATTGTGAACTACTTCAAGTCGGGCGACCCTTATTGGGTTCAAATTGAAGTTCAGCCTATTTATGCTGATGATGGTTCTCTGCTGAATTTCATGGCAGTTGAGACGGACATCACTGAGCGTAAGCAGGTTGCCCTTGATTTGCGTCGTGCGCGTGACGAAGCTGAAGCTGCGAATCGCGCAAAGTCAGAGTTCTTGGCAAACATGAGCCATGAAATTCGAACACCGCTAAACGGCATTCTTGGAGTTGCTAGCATTCTGCATGATATGGAAATGACTCAGCAGCAGCAAGAGTATGTTGACATCATCAAGCGCAGTGGCGACTCCCTGCTGACTATCATCAACGACATCCTCGATTTCTCAAAAATTGAGGCAAATAAACTCGAATTAGAGATTCAGCCATTTGACTTACGCAAGTGTGTTGAAGACTCGCTCGACTTGTTCTCTAGCTCTGCTAGTAAGAAGGGCGTTGACTTAGCTTATAGCATTGCACCGCATGTCCCTGTTGGACTGATTGGGGATGAAACTCGCCTGCGCCAAATTTTGGTTAACTTAGTTAGCAATGCCGTCAAGTTCACAGAGCGGGGCGAAGTGGTGGTCAGTGTTGAAGGCGCTGAGCTCGAAGACGATAAATTCAACCTGCAGTTGTTTATCAAAGACACTGGCATTGGGATGACACAACCTGAGACGGAACGCCTGTTCCAAGCATTTAGTCAGGTTGATGCATCTATGACCAGAAAGTATGGTGGAACTGGTCTTGGACTTGCTATTTGTAAACGCCTATGCGAATTAATGGGCGGTCAAATTGGAGTTAAGAGCGAGAAGGGCGTTGGAACTACGTTTTCTTTTGATGTGAACGTTGGTGTTAATAATTCGGCCCCAGCTGAAACTTGGGAGCTCAAAGATGATGCGCTCAAGGGGCACACGGTCTTGGTTGTCGATGATAATACGACCAATCGGATTATTTTGATGCAGTTCTTGCAGAGCTGGGGTATCAATGTGCGGTCAGCTGCGAATGGTGTAGAAGCGCTGTATCACATCAAGCATGATCCGCAGATTGAGCTGGCAATTTTGGACGTTCAAATGCCAGAGATGGATGGTGTTACGCTAGCTAAAGAAGCAACTAAGGTGCGTCCAGAACTACCAATGGTTGTGTTTAGCTCGGTTGGTTATCGGGATCGACAATTCAATGCGCTCAACGTAACAGGTTATTTGAATAAGCCATTGCGGCCACGTGAATTGCATCGTATTCTGTTGCAGAACTTCCGACCACAGGATATGCCTAAAAAGAAGGTTCGCGACAACGCCATGTTCGATAGCGAAATGGGCGAGCGTCTGAAGCTCTCGATTCTGATTGCTGAAGATAATGTGGTGAACCAACGTGTTGCGGTTGGCATTCTCAAGCGACTTGGGTTCCAAGCAGATGTTGTGAGCAACGGCATCGAGGTATTGGATGCGCTCAAACTCCGTGACTACGATGTGATCCTGATGGATATCCAAATGCCGGAGATGGACGGTTTGCAAGCAACCGAACGCATTGTGCAACAATATCCCGAAGATGAACGACCTTACATTGTGGCGCTTACGGCGCACGCACTGCAAGGCTATCGTGAACAGTACATGTCTGCTGGTATGCAGGACTACATCTCAAAACCGATTGTGGTCAAAGAGCTGCGCGCTGCATTAGAACGCGCTTCGGTAGCTCGTAATAATACGAACGCAACAACTGTGGATTCGGCCGCTGTTTCTGTGGATAATAACTCCAAATCGAACGCCTATGCGCAAATTGATATGGAGTATCTGCATGGAATCTTCGGTGAAGATGCGGAAATTATGTTGGCAGACCTCATGCCAATGTTCTTAGCCGATGCCACACCAGAAATGGGCATGATGCAACTGCATGCTGCTAACCAAGACTGGGATGCACTGCGGATTGCTGCACACACGCTAAAAAGTGCTGGTGCTAGCGTTGGCCTTACCAAGCTAAGTGAGATCTACCAACAAATTGAAACCGCAGCGCAAAGTGATGCGCCGCACACTTGCCATGGACTTCTGCAACAAGCGAACGTACTCTACGCCGCTGCCCAAGCAGAATGGAACCAAATCCGCTCCGCATAAATTAGTAAGGACGAATAGCTCCAGCCATTCGTCCTGATTACCCAATAATATCTTCGTAACTGAATAGCAATAGTCGGCACATCATGGCGTGGACTTGTTCTAAGATTTAGAACATAT
>JAHDBS010000108.1:9584-11689 GCA_020630225.1 Anaerolineales bacterium
CCATCGCCATTTGATGAATCGCAGGCATGGCACGCCATGCAACTACAAAGGGGTAATTTCGAACCAAATCCGCGCTCATTCGCGGCCTATTAGGAATGTCTGGTCTGAGCTAATTATTCATAACGTTGATCTACACACCGCCACCATTTGATGAATCGCAGGCATGGCAAGCCATGCAACTACCAAAGAATAATGTCGCAACCAATCCGCGTGCATCAGCGCTCGTCTGCGTCCTATTATGAGTAACCTCATTCATCCACATCCGTCACAATTATGGCTTGGACACAGATTACCCCCTATATAATGAAGAGACCTCTGCACTCAAGAGGGAATTTACTAAAAAGGACTTATCCCCAAAACGCTAAAGATGTCCACAGCCGCGCTGCTTCCTACTGTAATTGCCCACATATCCTGTTTCGATGTGGATAAACCACTGCCTATTGCAATCTTATGTAAAACCTTACCTGTGGATTGTCAGCCTAATTGTGGATTAGTCTTAGAACAGTTACACACTGAAAATGCCTTAAAACTGACAAATGACATGATTTATGTCAATTCTGCCGTGTTTAAGACGGTGGATCTATCCCCAGAAACTGTGGATAGTGTAGAGCGGGCGCTTATCCCCATCGCTGTGGAGGCGACCCAATTTGGAGATCCTCGTCCTTTGGCATTGTGGGAAACGCAGTTTCAATACATCGTGGATGCTGCAATTCTGCGCGATTCTCCACAACTTTGGGCTTTAAGTTATCCACTAATTTCACAACTTATCCACAGCGGTAAATTTTCTGAAGCAAACGCCTATGCGCAAAAGATTTGTGAGAGTCCTGTAAACACGCTTTTAGTACGTGCAACGATAAATCACTACACGGCGCAGACTCGAGCGCTACTCGGTAAATTACCAGAAGCCAAAGAATTAGCACTTCAATCCCTACAATCACGGACATCCAAACTTGGCGAGACTCACGCAGATTCGGCGCAATCGTTATTGTTGTTGGGAAACATCGAAAGTGCATTGGGCAATTATGGACAAGCGCAACAACTGTATGGGCGCGCGCTAGAAAGCTATCGGGCCGTGTTCAATGACGAGCATCCTTATGTGGCGGAATGCTTAGTTTCATTAGCCGTGCTTGCAAAGCAAACTGGAAATTACGAAAGTGCCTTTGAGTTGAATCGACAAGCGCTCGACATTCGTCAAACGCATTTTGATGCGAACCACCCTGCCATTGCAGACAGTCTCAATGCACTAGCTGAGCTAGCGCAAACAACAAGTGAACTAGACCAAGCAAGATCTTTGTTTCAACAGGCCTTGGCCATTGCAGAGATTTCATTGGGCGCAGAGCATCCGCAGACAATTGCCATTGTGAATAACTTAGCTGGGCATTTCAAAGGTGCTGGTGAATTAGTACAGGCGCGTCGTTTATATAAGCGTGTGTTGCGGAACTGTGAAACTCAACTAGGCGAAGCGCATCCGCGTACGGCTTATGCATTGAACAATTTAGGCACGCTCATGCGACAACTAGAGCAGCCCGAAAAAGCACGCCAGTATTACATCCGAGCACTGCGCATTTATGAATCGATTTTGGCACCGGATCACCCCAATGTTGCCTTTACCCTAAATAACCTAGCATACTTGCATCAGTCTCAAGGTGACATTGAAGCGGCTACGCCATTGTATGAGCGGGCTCTTGAAATTTTTGAAGCGTCGCTAGGGAAAGACAATCCGACGACTAAGACAGTCCGTGCGAACTATCTACGCATGTTGGCCAAATAATTACAAATAGTAGATGGAACCTTTGCAATTGAGTACACCTTCCTGATCTTGGCAAGGATCGCTCAACTGATAGCAGTCAAGGTTGCGCCAATGGAAAACTGGAGACTTGAGTTTTCCAGCGTAGATAATGCCAGTGCTTTTGCTCTGGTGATCCTTCCTAGCGTCAAGAAGGTAATGATGGAAATATAGTTTAGAAAGAGGATACGATGGAAAACACACTGATAAATCACACACCTCCAATTGGCGATAGCCCATCGCAATCTAAAAAGAAACGAGATCGAGGTGGCTTGAATATTTTCATTCTTGCAGGTTTAGCCCTGATTTGTGCCTGTAT
>JAHDBS010000109.1:0-1270 GCA_020630225.1 Anaerolineales bacterium
AAGTATATTTCACTCATCACTTATCAAGCACTTTATGTCTCAGAATAACCACACCATCATCATTGGCGGCGGCATTATTGGCTTGAGCTGCGCCTACTATCTGTCTAAAGCTAATGTCGGCGTTACGCTCGTTGAACGTGATCGACTAGGGCAGGCAGCTACGCATGGCAACGCCTGTTGGATTGCCACGTCACATATCATTCCTACTGCTGCGCCGGGCGTACTCGGTCAGGGACTGAAATGGATGTTGGACAAGAGTAGCCCGTTTTATATTAAACCGCGTGCTGATGTTGATCTTGTGCGTTGGCTGTTGAAGTTTCGCGCTGCAGCAACTGAAGAAAATGTCCAACATGGCGCTCCTATCCTAAAGTCTCAGTTGCAAGAAAGCTTGGCGCTTTACAAAGACTTAGACGCGCAAGGGCTAGACTTTGATTTTGCACAGCAGGGGCTAGTGCAGATCCAATTTGCGGAAAAATATATAAAAGCAGCCAAGCTTGAAAAGCAATCAATGGATGCTTTTGGTGTTGAATGCCATCTGCTAGATCGAGAGGACCTGCGCGAACTTATTCCAAATTTGCAGCCTGAAGTTGAGCACGGCCTATTTCGGCCAGAGCCAGCGCAAGTCAACCCAGATAAATTGACCGCAGCTTTAGCTGAGCAGTGTCGTGTGCAAGGTGTCACTATTCTTGAAGACACTGAGGTGACCTCCTTCAAGACAAAGAGTGGGCAAATTGTGTCCATTGAGACAAATACTGGCCCAATCGCTGGCGACCAGTTTGTATTGACGGCTGGCGCATGGACAAGCTTAGTCGCAAAGCAGTTGGGCGACTGGCTACCGATGCAGCCTGCGAAAGGCTACAGTATTACCGCAAAGCGCCCAACGGCAACAGCAGGGCCGAATCGGGCAATCGCGGTAGATGACTACAAGTTAGCAATTACGCCACTTGGTGCAGATTTTCGCTTTAGCAGCACGCTAGAGTTAGCCGGATTTGACCCGAGTATCAATCAACATCGAATTGAGAAGAACTGGCAAGGGTTACGCCGCACCCTGCGGGATATGGATCAAGTTGAAGTCAAGGAAACGTGGAGTGGCTATCGACCATTGTCCGCTGATGGCTTGCCGATTGTCGAGCGCAGTGAGCGCGTTTCGAACGCAATTTATGCCACCGGACACGGGATGCTTGGCTTATCACTAGGGCCGGTGACTGGCGTGCAGGTGGCGGAGATGCTGACTCAGCAAGGTAAATAAATGAGGTTCTTTGTGATTTTG
>JAHDBS010000109.1:1370-5469 GCA_020630225.1 Anaerolineales bacterium
GGTGGCGGAGATGCTGACTCAGCAAGGTAAATAAATGAGGTTCTTTGTGATTTTGTTGGGATGATCCAAATATGGTCTAAGAACTTGACCGTTAGAAAGGGGGGCCCAAGTTTCATCCTCGCGGAGGCGGGGATCTATACACAGAGGCAGCACATGGTTTCCTGCTTGCGCGGGAATGACACTCAGTCTTTTCGTAAAAACCGTAGATATCCCAAATAGGGCAGTTTCCACTCTAAATCATAAAGAGCCATAAATAATTACACTGGTGGGAAAGCACACAGGTTTTGATAAGTCCTTATCCGTGGTCCTCATCCGTGTAGAAAAATTTCAACATAAACGCAATGACAAACTCATTCCAACTTGCTCCCCGCATGGAGAGCCTTCCGCCAAACTATTTCTTTGAGCTGCGACAGCTCTTAGCTGAAGTGTCAGCTAGCGGCGTTGATATCTTACGCCTAGATATTGGTGCGCCGGACATGCCTCCTGCTAATTTTATTATCGAAAGTATGAGCGAGGCGTCAGTAGATAAGGCTGTGCATAGCTATAGCCCGATCAATGGCTCGCCGGAGTATCGCGAAGCGTGGGCGACGTATTATCAAAATCGGTTTGGGGTAGCGCTTGACCCAGCGACTGAAGTCTTTAGCCTACTAGGCAGCAAAGAAGGCATTTTCAATTTGGCTCAGGTCTATGTCGGACCGGGGGATGCGGTGCTTATTCCAGACCCTGGGTATATCACATATACCTCTGGCACTTTGATGGCGGGTGGGGCGATTGTCCGTATGCCTTTGCTGGCTGAGAATAAATTCCTGCCAGATTTTGATGCGATTGCTGCTGCAGACTATGCCAATGCAAAGATTATGTGGCTGAATTATCCGAATAATCCCACTGGAGCCACCGCAGAATTAGACTTTTTCAAACGGGCTGTCGAACTAGCGCATCAGCACAATTTTATCTTGGCTCATGATGCGCCATATGCCGACATTACCTTTGGTAACTATCGGGCGCCAAGCGTGTTGGAAGTGGATGGCGCAAAAGAGGTGGCAGTTGAATTCAATTCGATGTCCAAGACCTACAACATGGCTGGTTGGCGCACTGCGGCTGCAGTTGGGAATGCTGAAGTGTTGCGGAATCTTGGGCGTTGGAAGTCAAATGTGGATACGGGCTCTTTCCGCCCATTGATGACGGGCGCGGCAACGGCACTAACAGGTTCTCAAACTTGGTTAGATGAGCGTAACGCTGAATACAAACTGCGCCGTGACCTCATTATGGATACTGTAGCGGCCATTGGCTGGGAGGCAGATGTTCCAGATGGGGGAATGTATGTATGGGCACGCGTGCCGGGGATTGACGATGCGGCCGCATTCGCACAACAACTACTGCGCGACACTGGAGTAAGCCTCACGCCGGGTGCAGTATTTGGCTCAACATCACCGGATTACTTACGGTTCTCACTGGGTACGCCCACTGAAAAAGTTCGCGTAGCTACACAACGCCTTAGATCTTGGGCAGATCGTAAATAGTAATATATTTAGTACAAGCATGATTCTTAACACGGATAGGGTGGAACACGGATTTTCAATAATCGGCAAGACCCGTGTTCCTCCTCATCCGTGTTAAGAAAACCTATTACTTCTACGACCCTAAGCGGAATTCCTAATGACAGAAGAAACACCACCCAAAGCTGACGATAACGCTATTCGCTTTTTTGACAATCGCGAAAAGTATTTGATGTTTGTCACCACGACAACCGAAAAAACTGAGATCTCGCGCCGCATTGGCGAAGAGCTCGACAAAATCGCGCCGACACCGCCATCGCTCAACGTGTTTGATGCCGGCGTTGGTGATGGAACCGTCCTCAGCCGCGTGATGCGTGAAATGCACTGTCGCTTCAAAAACGTGCCGCAAGTTGTGGTTGGGAAAGAAATCAGCATGGAAGACACGCGTTTGACGCTGTCTAAACTGGCGGATCGATTTGCAGAGCATCCGCAGACTGTGGTGGTGTTGACCAATCTTTACTATGCTGAAGCGCCATCATTGGAGCCGCGTCGCGCTGCTAATAAAGAAAAATTGCAATGGTGGGATATTCCTCTTGAAGGCGACAGTGCGCATGACTTCAGTCAAGGCATTGGTCAGCTGGATGAAATTCTCGCCCGTGGCTGGCAAACAAAATCTAGCAAGAAGACGGGTAATCCGCTGTATGTAACACCGTCAGTGCTGGTGCTCTACCGGAAAGATCAAGCTTTTGCGTTAGATGGTTTGATCCCAAAGCGTGGGCAGCATGTGCCCAATTATGATCTTGTTATGGCTGCGCAACCCTATCGTAGTCGACAAAGTGCCGCGTTCAAAGCCGAAAAAGTCTTAGCTCCTTTGGCGCAAGCGTTAGCACCCAACGGACGGATGGTTGTGATCCAGTCAACCGGACATGATCCTGGAATGGAAATTGTGCGCAAGGTCTGGCCAGATGAAGAGCCATTCGCAACGCCACGGCACTTATTGATTCGTACATTGCGTGAGAAATTGAACGCTGATGGTGAGCATTTTACTTTTGACGCCCATCATGACAGCCGGGCGCTGTTTACCTATCATATGCACGCGCTGCCGGATGAAATCGGCAGTAACATTGGGACGTCTACGCTTTTAGCGGCGTGGAATGCTGCGGTTTATGTGGCGCAAATTGAAGATGATCGCATCAATGAAATGTTGCGTAATGGAAAATATATCGATGTCACTCAGAACGTGTTGCAGCGTCACGGGGGACTTTGGTTTCAAGATGAGTCGTTTGTGGTGGTCAAAAACGCATGAGTAAGCAATTTCAAGTTTTCGAATTAGAACATCATCAGTCAATCTGGGAACAGGTTGTTGACTACAACCTTACCGAAAGTGGGGTGCATCCGATGCAACTCGCCGAGTTGGTGGAAGGCAATGGTGGGCTGGTAGAAGAATTACTGTCGACTGAAATTGGCTACCCCCACGTGAATGGCAATCCGGACTTACGGGAAAATATTGCACGCCTTTACAACGGGGCTACGGTGCCGAACGTGTTGGTAACAGTTGGGGCTTCAGAAGCGAACAATATTATTCTGCAAACCCTGTTAGAGCCAGGCGATGAGATTGTGTCGCAAACGCCAACTTATAAGCAAGTATGGGGCATTGCGCATAATGCGGGTCATGTGGTGCGCACTTTCAGTCATCTCCCAGACGCTGGTTGGGCTGTAGATTTGGATGAATTGCGGGCCAATGTGAATGCTCAAACAAAGCTCATTTACGTATGTAATCCGAATAATCCAACGGGTTACATCATGACCGATGCTGAAATGCAAGCAATTGTAGAGATTGCATCTTCAGTTGGCGCATGGATCTTGGCCGATGAAGTCTACGCGGGCGCTGAACGCGAACAAGTACATGAGACACCGTCATTTTATGGCCTGTATGACAAAGTGCTGGCTGTGGGCAGCATGAGCAAGGCCTATGGTCTGCCCGGTTTACGCGTCGGTTGGATTGTTGGGCCACCCGACACTATTGAAGACATTTGGCGTCGCCATGAATACACCGCGATCACTGCAACGGCATTGAGTAATAAACTCGCCGCCTATGCGTTGTCCGCAGAGGTGCGCCCCCGAATTATTAAGCGGACGCGGGACTACATTCAAAAAGGATTCCCGACACTTGAAGAATGGATGGACGCTCAAGGTGGGATATTTAGCTATACGCCACCGCAAGCATCGGCAGTGACATTCATCAAATATGACTTAGACATTAATTCGACTGAGTTGATGGAAATTTTGTGTCGTGATGCCAGCGTTTTCGTTGGCTCTGGCGATTCTTTTGGGATGGATAAGCATCTGCGGGTTGCGTTTGGGCAAGGGCGGAAAACGCTGCTTGAAGCGCTAGATCGCATTGAAAATACGCTGAATCGGCTTTAGGAACTGTTGACGTTGACGCCATAGCGCCGTATCTATTTGATGCGGCGTTTTTGATTCCAAAACACGAAAATTGACTAGATCTAATCCAAAATGGCCGCATTGGCTAATTTAGATTATTGCCATGTGATAAAAATATAAAAACTGGTGTTGAAACTAAAGCTCAAGCCGCTATAATC
>JAHDBS010000109.1:5479-11663 GCA_020630225.1 Anaerolineales bacterium
TATCAAATAGGTACGGCGTTTTTGATTCCAAATGCTGGATATTGCTTGATTTTGCTCAATTACAATAATATTTGTGTGTGTAAATTACAGCATAGTGATAAATATAAAAAAACTCAGGTTGAAACCTCAGATCAAAACGTTATAATCGCGCCCATAATTCAATCATAGTGGTTCATTTTGAACAGGATGTGCTTGTGTATATCGTTCAAAATATACAATTTTCTTGTATAGTGGAGAATATTGCACTGAACTAATTATTTTTGCAATGTGATAAATGCGATCGTCGCGGGAGATCCCAACATGTCAATCTTGAAGCAATACGGTATTGAAGTTGAAAACATCGTGCGCAATGCAGCGCCAGCAGTGCTTTATGAAGAAGCTTTACTCTATGAAGAAGGTGCTGCAATTGCTGCATCTGGCGCTTTGATGGTGCGCTCAGGAGAACGCACTGGTCGTAGTCCGAAAGATAAGCGCATTGTAAAAAATGCTGAATCTGAAAATGATATTTGGTGGGGGGATGTCAATATCCCTCTTGAAGACAGCGTTTTTATGATCAACCGTGAACGTGCGATTGATTACTTCAACATGTTGGATCGCATCTATGTGATGGATGGTTATGCCGGTTGGGATGTGCGCGATGGTATTAAGGTGCGGATTGTGTGCACGCGCCCTTATCATGCCCTGTTTATGAACAATATGCTCATCCGCCCAACATCTGAGCAATTAGAGTTATTTGGTGAGCCAGATTTTGTCGTGTTCAATGCAGGTAAGTTTCCTGCGAATCGACATACAAGTGGGATGACCTCTAAGACTAGTGTCGATTTCTCAATCGAACGGGGGGAGGCAATTATTTTGGGTACTGAATATGCTGGTGAAATGAAGAAAGGTATTTTCACTGTCATGAACTACCTGATGCCTAAGAAAGATGTCATGTCAATGCATTGTTCAGCAAATGAAGGCGAGAATGGTGATGTAGCTTTGTTCTTTGGGTTGTCTGGCACTGGTAAAACCACGCTTTCAACAGATCCTAAACGTCAGCTTATTGGTGATGATGAGCATTGTTGGAATGATGATGGCGTCTTCAATATTGAAGGTGGTTGCTATGCCAAGGCGATTGATTTATCTGAAGAAAGTGAGCCAGATATTTATGGCGCCATTCGTTTTGGAACTGTACTTGAGAATGTCATCTATGATGAATCCACGCGCAAAGTGGATTACAGTGATGTCTCAATTACGCAAAATACGCGGGCGTCTTATCCCATCAACTATATTGATGCAGCCAAAATACCCTGTGTTGCTGGTCATCCGAACAACATTATTCTTTTGACATATGACGCCTTTGGCGTGTTACCTCCCGTCAGTAAGCTGACACCCTCTCAGGCGATGTACCACTTTATTAGTGGCTATACAGCAAAAGTTGCTGGAACAGAAATGGGAGTTGAAGAGCCACAGGCAACTTTCTCTGCATGCTTTGGGGATGTCTTCATGGTGTGGCACCCAAGCAAATATGCTGAGTTGCTAGCTGACAAAATGAAACAACACAATGCTAAGGCGTGGCTGGTTAACACCGGATACACTGGTGGACCATATGGCGTTGGAAAGCGCATGTCTCTAAGCAATACGCGTGCCATTATTGATGCCATTCATGCTGGGGCGCTCGATAATGTGGCTACGGTTACAGACACTGTATTTGGCTTGGCCGTCCCCACAGAGTGTCCAAACGTACCGAATGAAATTTTAGTCCCACGTAATACGTGGGCTGACGCAGCAGCTTATGACATGCAATTGCACAAACTGGCTGATCTTTTTGCTCAGAATTTTGAAAAATACAAAGACGGTTCTAGTGCAGACATTTGTAATAGTGGGCCAACGCTTTAGGGCGTAACTTCTCCTCCAGTAAAACGGGCTGCCATTTAGGTAGCCCGTTTTGCATTAAGGCTGTTGAATTTGGCTCGCAGCTTTTTTAAGAGAGATGGTACGTAGTCGACGCTGATTGGCGAGTTGATTTGGCGATGTCTAATCAAATTTTTTGAGTTAAATACTAATTGCACATCTTGGGCTTAGAAAAGGCGGAATACAGATTGCCGCATTATGAAAATAAAAAATTGAAGACGGTTATATTGGCTGCGTCTGTATCTTCAATAGGCAGAATTGTTGTCCAACCACGCCAGCTTTGATAGCATACCTTTATCGCTAAGCGCTGCCACACAACGCTTAGCACTCCAATTTGCAAAGCGACTGTGACACCAGTCCATCAATTTTTATATGAAAATCACAAAGATCTCTGTTTACAAGAAGGCTTTGCCCTATGTCGATGGCGTCTATCGCTGGGGGCGGGGCAATGCCATTCGGGTTGCGATGTCAAGCGTTGTCGTGATTGATACAGACGCTGGCATTAGTGGCTGCGGTGAGTTTTGCCCATGTGGTGAAAACTATATGGTTGCGCATTCAGAAGGCGTTGAGGCCCTAGCGCGTTTAGTTGCGCCAGCGTTGTTGGGTGAAGACCCGCGGCAAGTCGGCAAAATTGAAAAGATTATGGATCACGCGATTCAAGGTCATGGGTATGCGAAAACGCCTTTTGACAACGCGTGTTGGGACATTCTCGGCAAAGCCACCGAACAGCCGGTTTGGATGCTGCTTGGTGGAAAGCTCACGGATGGCGCGCCGATGTACCGTGTTGCCCCTCAGAATGATCCGGAAGAAATGACTAAGGAATTAGATCGTTTACGAGCACGTGGCTATCGTCAATTTCAGGTTAAGGTTGGTGCTGACTGGGCAACAGATATTGAACGCATTAAAGCCACTGTGCCATTACTAAACCCAGGTGAGAAAGCCTTCGCCGATGCTAATCAGGGCTGGCGGGTGGATGAGGCGTTACGGGTAGCACGTGCAACCAAGCATCTAGATTATTTTATGGAGCAGCCTTGTCACACTTATGAAGAATGTTTACAAGTGCGTCGCCGCGTGGATATCCCCATGAAGCTAGACGAATGTGTTGATAGCTTCAAAGTGGCGCAGCAGGTCGTCAATGACCGTGCGGCAGAGGTGGTCTGTCTCAAAATTTCAAAGCAAGGCGGTCTTAGTAAGTCACGGCGCTTCCGCGATTATTTTGTCGATCATGGCATTCCTGTGGTCTCTGAAGACACTTGGGGTGGTGAAATTGTGTCAGCTGCTGTTGCACATTTGGCAGCATCCACGCCGCAAGACATGCTCATCAACTCTACAGATTTACACCTCTATAACACTGCCTCAACAGGCAAGCCGGGACCACACACAGAAAATGGAAAAATATTTGCACCAGACGCGCCGGGCTTAGGCGTTGAGCCTGACTTTGAATCACTTGGTGCACCTGTTGCGGTTTATCAAATTTAGTTTCTATTCGAATCAATACCACTCGTCCGCGTTCATCCTTGCTCGTCCGCGGCTAATAATCAAAGATGAAAATTACAGAAATTCACATTTATAAAGTTGTCCTCACGACTTACGAAAAATACAACATGGCCGATGGTAAGTGTTTTGACACCATCGATACCATTGTGCTGGAAGTCAAAACTGATAGCGGCCTGTCAGGGTGGGGTGAAGTTTGCCCGATTCCGCATTACTTGCCAGCCTATGCTGACGGTGTTGCGCCAGCAATCCAAGAACTGGCCCCAATTTTGATCGGCGCTGATCCGATTGGCCCAGAAGCGCTGATGGCAAAATGCAATGCCTATCTGATGGGGCATCGTTATGCCAAAAGCGCTTTAGATATGGCCCTTTGGGACTTGACTGCAAAAGCTGCAAATTTGCCGTTGTATGTGTTGCTTGGCGGCAAACGCACAGATGCTGCGCCGCTCTATCACTCGATTACTTGTATTGAACCAGAGGCAATGGCCGAGATTGCCCAGACAGCCTATGACCAAGGTATTCGCCAATTTCAAGCGAAGTTGGGGGCATCTGGCACTTGGCATACGGACGTCGAGCGCCTTAGACTAATACGTGAAGTGATTGGCCCTGAGCCTGTGTTGTATGGCGACTGGAATGCAGGTGCCACTTCATATGAAGCTATTCGGGTTGGCTTAGCATCAAAACATCTGGATGTGATGTTGGAACAGCCCTGTAAAACCCTTGAAGCTTGTGCCGAAGTGCGCAAGACTACCGGCATGGCCATGAAGATTGATGAAAATGGGCATGACTTTGAATCGCTTGAAAAAGCGCGGGCGCTTGGCTGCATGGACGTTGTTGCACTCAAGCTGTCTAAGTTTGGCGGTGTTACTGAAATTCGGAAAGCGCGTGACCTTTGCACCGAATGGGGCGTGATGATGGTCATCGAAGACACTTGGGGATCGGACATTACAACCGCAGCATTGGCGCACTTAGGCGTGTCCACAGACCCGAAGTATGTGCTGAACGTCTGTGATTTGTCAGGGTATGTATACCCACGGATTGCGCCAGACGGGCCAGTGCGCACAAACGCAACCTTAGCGCCATCAGACCGACCTGGTCTTGGAATTACTATTGATCGCGAGGTACTTGGCGCTCCAATCGCCATCATTGCCTAGTGGTGATTCTTAACACGGATAAGGGAGAACACGGATCAAAAAAATTAGTAAAGATCCGTGTTCCTTCCTATCCGTGTTAAGAAATTGAGAGCACTTTTCTAATGAATATAGATGTCGAAAATCAGCGTGTAATTGTCACTGCCGGTGCGCAGGGTATCGGTAAGGCAATTGCGAAAGCGTTTCTAGAGAGCGGGGCGCAGGTGCATGTGTGCGATATTTCAGCGGAACGCTTGGCTGTGTGCAAGGATACGCTGCCGCAATTGGAAACCCATGTCGCGGACGTGTCTGATCCAGAACAAGTGGCCGCGTTTATGACGGACGCAATCGATGCAATGGGCGGTGTAGATGTACTCGTCAACAATGCTGGTATTGCTGGGCCAGGTGGTCCAGTCGAAACGATTGATATTGCTGGCTGGCAACAAACGTTGGCTGTAAATCTCAACGGACAATTTTATTGTTCGCAGCATGTTATTCCGCATATGAAGGCGCAGAACAGCGGATCAATTGTAAATATTTCCACTACGGCAGGCTTGCATGGGTATCCGAATCGGTCTCCATATTGCGCGTCGAAATGGGCTGTAATTGGACTAACGAAAACTTTGGCGATGGAACTTGGGGCGTTCAATGTGCGGGCGAATTGCATTTGTCCGGGGTCTATCAATAATGCCCGGATGGATCATGTTGTGCAACTAGATGCCGCTGCCACTGGCCGCACGGAAGCCGAAGTGCGCGAAAAATATTACGATCAAGTCTCAATGCGCACGTTTATTGAACCAGAAGAAATCGCGAATATGGCTGTTTTCCTGAGTTCGCCCCTTGCGCCACATATTTCTGGGCAAGTCATTAGCGTTGACGGAAATACGGAGACAATGAGAACATAAAGCATGGCTCATTTTATTGTTACTCAAATTCAGTTTGCAAAAGAATCATGGTTGCGTGGCCTTAAGGACGTGACGCCTGAAGACGCGAAAAAACGGTTCGGAGAAAGCAACTGTATCAGCTGGATGGTAGGGCACATGGCGCAGTTTGATCAGATGGCGTGGCTCGATACTCCCGTTGCAGATCTTGAAACGTTTGCGTGGGGGCGGCCTGCTAGCACGCCTGAACTCAGTGATGTATTAGACGCTTGGCACACGGTCAATATTGAAGTCAACCATGTGTTGAATACCTTCACAGAAGCCGATATGCAACGGCCTTCACGCTTTACTGAAGAAAACTGTGCGACCATGTTGCAACGTCAAACTTGGCACTATTGGTATCACCTTGGAGAAATGCAGGCCATCAGGCAAATGATGGGGCACCAAGGTTTACCGCAATACGTTGGCCGCATGGGGTCTACCGTTTATTATCCAAATCAATAACGCGTTGCTAACAATTGTCAATCTTTCCTCAAGGTAACCCAAATATTTCTCGGGTCAAGAAATGACATACTAAAGGTGCGACAACAAACAACATCTTTCTTCTCCTCCTAAGAGTGGCTCGACCGTAATATACCGAAACGCTAGGCTTTCAGTCAGCAAAATTGGAAACAAGGTTGAGCCACTTTTTGATTCTGCTCCTTATTCAACTGGGCTTGCATACACCACTTTATTTATCTCCCATTTTCTTCTCAGACAACGAGTAAAATATCAGCCGATTAACTA
>JAHDBS010000110.1 GCA_020630225.1 Anaerolineales bacterium
ACACCACCGGGCCAGTGCACATATTATATATGCATGCGATTCGCGAAGTCAAGAAATTGGTCGATCAAATATGTTGCTGTTCAAATTTGAAAACGCCTGTTGCAACTAGCTAAAACCGCATAGAGTTGGTTGTTAAGGAAATAAAAAAGCAGTTTCACTGTGACGTTGAAACTGCTTTTAGTTACTAGCGGCCCGGACGGGACTTGAACCCGCGATCTCTGCCTTGACAGGGCAGCATGTTGACCACTACACCACCGGGCCAGTGCACATATTATATATGCATGCGATTCGCGAAGTCAAGAATTAGGGGGTAGCAATTTTTGACTTGACGTTCTGAACGAAGTCAACAAGAAAATGTACTTGCCACCTTAGTCTGAACGGTTGCGTTTCTGGTAATGATTATTCGGCTTTTGGCTCCCAACCACCATTCTTGACCAAGTTGCTAAGGCGCTTGCCGCTGTACGCTGCTTCTAATTCAGCAACCTTAGCTGCCAAAAATTCTGCGGCATCACCTTCAACGTCAGCCCAAGGAGTTTGGCGCCATTCTTCTAAGTATGAATCGGTGTCAGTATCGCCAGACTTCATAGACGCAGCATCAATGGATTGAATAAAACGCTCTGATAGCTGCTGTCCGCCGCGCTTACGGCCAACTTTGGTTTTTACTTGTGACGGAATGTCGCGCCAATAAATAATTTGATATTTTGCACTCACGTTGCAAATCTCCTAACAATTATGCTGCGGGGCAGCGCCTAGAAAGATCGAGCAGCTTGCGATTTATCCTGAAATAAGATGCTACTACTGCCTCTTGTTGACTTATAACCGTTGTCTATTGAGTGAGCTAACCCTTTCCTAAGCACAAGCGGCTGTGTCTTAGGACTTTGCGACTTTGCTGACCGACAACCAAATAATTATCAGATATTTTTCGCGTTTTAGCAGCGTTTACTTGGACTTACGCACGGTTTAGTTTCATTGTCTGCGTGAGGAGTAGCTTTCTGTGCACCTGCTATGTAAATAAGTTGGACTGAAGACGTTATAAAACGGTTCGAATTAGCTGTTTGTGGTTTAGAAAAAAGCTGATTTTCGGTACGATAACTTAGGATGAATTCACCTAGTAACGCTCTCGTTAACCGCTTGTCGGCTATTCCAATTGCCATCTACTTAGCAGTCGGCTGTATTGTCTATTGTTTGGTGCGTTTGGCCGAACTGCAACCTGCTATTACGTTTGATTCAGTTGGGTCAGCTCTCTGGATGGAAATTACGGCTTGGATCGTAACCATTGTTGTCGTTCAGTTACTGAGTGACAATGATGAACGGTTCGCGGATGTACTAGGACGCTTAGCAAACCGTGGCATCTTAGCAATTGATACAGAGCAGCTTACGCAGCTACAGAGTTGGCTACGACGCAAAGCTAATCGCTATGCGCTGATTTTTGGATTGTTACCGCCGTTCGTGTTGCTAAGTGTTTACCACTTTGTCTATAACGTGTTTGCCAACTCGCTGTCAGCCAATACACGGGCAGACACCATCAGCTTAGTGATTGCAATCTCCTTAGAAATGGTTGCGGCTTTTGTTGTGGGGAGTTATTTGGGGCGTGCGCTGTGCTATGGTCAGTTTGGGTATTATTTGTCACAAACTGAACTGCAAATTAACGTGCAACCTGGTCACCCTGATCACGCGGCTGGGTTACGGCCTATTGGGGCATATTATTTCCGCTATGCATGCACTGCGATGTTACCTGTTGCGTTGCTTGGCGCATGGTGTGCGCTCATCGCTGTTCGGCCTGAAATGGTTGCCATTGAATACCGTGCTATTTACTTGGTATTGTTTGGCATTGCACTCAGCGTAGAAATTGCGGCCTTCATTTTGCCGCTCCTGTATTTCCGACGATTGATGCTGCAATACAAGCGCTTGAATCAACAGCAAGCCGATCAGATTGGTCGCAATATTGTGTCGATGCAAGAGCGCGTCATCCGAAAAATGGAAACAAGCGAACTAATCAGTGATGTGACCGTTATCTCTCAGCTAGAACAAACCTATAAAGCGTATACGCAAATGCCTGTTTGGCCGTTTGATCGCGCAATTATCCGCACTTTTTTCCTCGCGAATACCCTACTTCTTTTGCCATTTGTCTTTGCCATTACAATTGGCTAATGACCGCAACTACAAATTTAGATCATCTTGTAATTGCAGCAACCTCTTTAGAGCAGGGCGCTGCATGGGCCAAGTCAACACTGGGGATTGACGTGCCATACGGCGGGGAGCACCCGCAAATGGGCACGCATAACCTTGTGATGTCACTTGGAAACGGTGTTTATTTCGAAATCATTGCCATCAATCCTGATGCACCTGCACCAAATCGGCCGCGTTGGTTTAGTTTGGACGATCCCTACGTTCAAATGGCCATAGCAAAATCGCCTCGCTTGCTCACCTGGGTCGTGAATACTACAGACGCTGTGGCGATGTGTGCCCAAAACGATTTCCCGCATGGTGTGCCAACGCCAATGCGGCGTGGCGCGCTACGTTGGCTGTTTACCATTCCCGAAGATGGACAACTGCCAGCCGCAGGCATGCTCCCAACACTCATTGAGTGGCAAACGGAACCGCACCCATCTGTCAGCTTGCCAGAACTCGGCGTGACCTATAAATCACTTACGCTCCATCATCCTTATCCTGAGTGGGCTGCAGCACGGCTCTCTGAAATCAATGCGGCGCACCTTGCTGAGGTGCAAGGCTTGCCAGCTAATGCGCTGCCTTACTTCGAGGTAACGCTAGAGACACCTAAGGGTGAGTTGAAACTTTCCAGTCAAATGGACGTATAAGCCTATAACAAATCGGACAGGAGCAATTTTTATGAATTTACTTGGTTTGGTCACAGGCAACGCGTCTGAAGTGTCAGTAAAGAAGCTGGCACAAGAATTTTCATCATTTTTAGTGGATGGTGAAGAAGTGCTAGCGGGGTTTGCGGTAATCCGCGACACAATTGTGTTTACGAATAAGCGGCTTGTTTTGGTAGATGTTCAAGGAACCTCTGGTAAAAAGCGTGAGTACATCACTATTCCATATAAGAATATTTTGCGCTTTTCAAAAGAAAGCAAAGGCACCTTCGACTTAGATTCAGAGTTGAAAATCTGGGTGCGTGGATCAAGCACGCCTATTTCCAAGTCTTTCCGCAAAAACGACAACGTCGATAAGATTTATAAAATCTTGTCACAAGCCACGTTAGACTAAGTCAACGCCCAACCCGTGTGCAAAAGAACCTCTGCCTGCGTTCATGTGGAATATCACTTTTATATTTGAAACGTGTAACAAGGTTTAGGGGACAACCCACTCAATTAGAATCAAAAAAGGCACTTCGAGCGAAGTGCCTTTTTTGTCTCAACAAGCGACGGAGAAGTCTACCCCTTACCGATCCGTGCTGTTACCAGTCCGCGTTGGCCAGTGAAGCTGCCCAGCGCGGTCCCAATTACTGACCCATAAC
The DNA here is from genome assembly GCA_020630225.1 of Anaerolineales bacterium. Lineage (GTDB taxonomy): Bacteria > Chloroflexota > Anaerolineae > Anaerolineales > UBA6668 > JAHDIM01. Next base: position 3,479 of record JAHDBS010000110.1, read on the forward strand.
GTGCGTTGTTGTCAACGACGGCATACCCTGGTGTGCCAGAGGCAACTAGTTTGTCGCCATAGCGAACATTACCAATCACCTTGATCTGCTCAACACCGCTGAAGACGACGTCTCCGCTTTCGTCAATGACACCAACGACACGTGTTGTGCCACGGTAGCGACACATTTCAAAGTCGCGCGCGGCAGCTGCGGAAAGACACATCACATTCCCAATAGCATGCTGAACCTGATAGGTTTGCCCAAGATAGCTGCGGTTTGTTGTGCCGCCGTTATTGGTACCATGCTCAATTTGCATGCCTGGTGCGCCTTGATGGGTAGTTGGCTGTACCCCAGTCACCGGGATGATGCGATCATTCAACACGTGACCAACGCCATTTTGTGCGTCTTGTGACGTGACCTGACCCACTGGAGCAACAGTATTGCCCCCATATTGATGGGTTGTGACGCCTGGTTCAACAATTGTTGAAGATGATCCTTGGTTGTAAGCGACAGTACCACCTGAGTTGACTGTTGCCATGGTGTTGCCTGGCGCACTTGCTAACGTGGTCGTTGACATGTTTGCTGTGACCAAAATGAGTTGGCCGCTTGCAAGGCTAACTTGACCGCGTTCAATGCGTCCATCCCCGTGTGCAATTTCATATCGATAGATGCCGATTGCATATTGGCGACTGACAGGTAGGTTGTACACTTTACCGCGTGCTACTAACGTGTTGTGTTGGGAGTACAACTTGTAAGAGTAGGTGTGGTCAGTGTTGACGAATGTAATTGTGCCTCGTTGTGGTGCTGCTGAAATGGTGGATACCGGTACTGCTGCTACCAACATTGCGAAACAAATAATGACAGATAATTTTTTAATAAACATAATAAATGAAAGTGTTGTGTATGAACCATTCACTAACCTTTCGGGTAACTGTTATTAAGTTTATGTTGAGGTAAGGGGAGGTTAATATAGAAATTATTGTGATTAGTACCGTAACAATTAGGAATTAATGTTTGAATGTTTGAGTAAGGTTTGTTTAGATGCTTCTGTTAGGCCATATAAAAGGTGATATGCTCTAACAATTGCTTAGGAGATACAAATTTGATTGCAGAAGAAGAGACTATTGAGACAGAAGAAAAGTTAGATTTCAAACGCTTGCTACCAATCTTCGTGATTGTGTTTGTGGACTTAATGGGCCTGACCATCATCATTCCAGTGTTGCCGTATTATGCGATTTCATACGATGCTGGCCCAGCGCTGATTGGGTTGCTTGGGGCGTCCTATCCAACAATGCAATTTTTTGCAGGTCCCATTCTCGGAGCGCTGTCAGATCGGTTTGGACGAAAGCCCATCTTGGCATTGGCACAAGTGGGTACATTTTGTAGTTTGCTGCTACTAGGCTCTGCTAGCGCGCTCTGGATGGTGTTTTTAGCCCGTATCGTAGACGGAATTACAGGGGCTAACCTCCCGACCGTGCAAGCTGCGATTAGTGATGTGACAACCCCGAAAACGCGTAGTCAAGGTCTTGGGTTAGTCGGGGCAGCATTTGGATTGGGCTTCATTTTGGGCCCAGCCATTAGTGGCATTACGCTCAGTCTGACGAATAACAATTACTCAGCGCCAGCCTTTGTGGCGGCTGGGTTTGCATTCCTCTCTGTTCTACTTACGACCTTCATGTTTAAAGAAACGCTACCGCCTGAAAAGCGTGGAAGTGCATCTACCAGCAAGCGCCGTTTGTCATTCGGATTATTGTTAGATGGGGTGAGACAACCCGTTACTGGTATTTTGCTTGTAATTTTGTTCGTTGTGCAATTAGTGTTCGGGGCGTTTCAATTAATGTTTGCGCCATTTACACTAACAACATTAGGGCTAAACGCAGTCGGCAATACTATAGTATTTCTTTTCTTTGGTGTTTTAGGAGTTGTGGTGCAGGGATTTCTCATTCGAAAGCTCACAAATCGATTTGGAGAGCGACGTTTAGTCATTGGCGGCCTTATGTTGATGGCTGTTGGCCTATTTGTAATAGGAATGACACCGAAACAAACCGTACCATGGTATTCGAAAGATGCGCTGACATCAGAAATTTTGCAAAGCACGAATGGCGCTGAAGATATTGAACAGCTGAATTTGCTGCCGGAAGAGACCAATGTTGGGTACGCAGGGCTTGTTGTATTGCTCTTGGCGACTATTCCAGTTTCCTTTGGCAGTGGGGTGCTTTCGCCAAGCGTCAATAGTTTGCTCACGCAAAATACGGATCCTGAAAAGGTGGGCGCTATTCTGGGGCTTAGTGCATCTGCATTAAGTTTGGGGAATATCTTTGGCCCGCTTTGGGGTGGGGCCGTGTTTGATTTTATTGCAGCCAACGCGCCGTTTCTAATTGGCGCAATCATTTTGCTATTACTTTTTCCCATTGCCTTGCGACGCGTTCAAGATCCACCAAGCCAAGCGATGCCTTAGTGGCTAGGTTTATTTATGTTAAAGCGCCTGCATTACAACAATGCAGGCGTTTTTGATTTAATCGCTTTTACGGAATATGTAACACTGCTCTAACTTTTGTCAGCATGAGACGCTCTCTGAAGTGCTTCGCTTGATTCTCATTTGAGTCTCGTTGAAATTCCGATAATTTCCCGTAATTTATAACAACATTATCACGCAGTCTTTATCGACGTCTGCTCCACTCTCTATCAAAATCCATACAACTTTTTTTGCCTAAACACGGACTTGCGTTACTGTCGCTAGCAAATCCGTTCGACGCTTGAGTAAAGAAAGAGAGAGAACGAGAAATAGGAGCAGATAGATGACGTTAGGTCGCAAATGGCTTCAAACGTTGCTGTTGAGCTGCATGCTGTGGGGTATCGGCATTGGCTCAGCGGTTGCGCAGGAGTCGCAAATAGAGGTGGTAAGTGCAATTTATGCTGGTCATTCGGCTGGTGATAATTGCTATGCTGCTTTAAATGAAATCAACGTTGCTGCTGGAACAAACATTACATATTGTTTTTCAGTAACAAATACTTCTGATGAAGAGCTGACGCTGCCCGTCATCAGTAATCCTCAACTTGGCATTAGCGCATTAGACGCGCTGCCATATTTACCAAGAGTTATTCTTTTGGATGTAAACGTTGCAACAGAATTGATCCCGATGCAAGTAGGCGAGACAATTACTTTCTATTATGAAACTGTTGCCACAGAGAGTGTGACAAATACTGTTGAAGCAAATGCTACGACGCTCATTAATGAAGATGCAGTGCAAATTTCGGCTGCATTTTCTTCACAAGCAATTGCGCAAGTCAATCTTGTTGATGCGCGTATGCGCATTGAGTCTGTTGGTGACATTCTCAATGAGGTCAACCAACTACATGAATTCCGCATTTCCGTGGAACAGGATGCACCTGACGGCACCGATGGTAATTGGATTCCTGCTGAGAATATTATTGTAGGCACCATCCATCTCGCAGGTGAGTCAACGTTAGACCTATCTGACATTGGTGCAGGTGGATGTGTTACAGGTGGTGATGGTACTTGTACAGTGATTGGCAACACCACAATCCCAGGCAAAATTGCACTATTTTCTGTTGGGGCTGTCACCTTTGATGGTGGCGATCCTGACAACGTTGAAGATGATGTTGTTTTCAATTTAGATACTGATCCAGATAGCGAATTGCCAAGCGGGTTTGATGAAAATGCAGTCAAGGTTGGCCCTGCATATAAGCAATGGGTTGATGCATCACTTCGCATTGGGCCAGACACCGCAACAAATGCAGTTGGTGACGCCCACACCTACACAGTTGACTTCCGTTTACATGAAACGCCTGCAACTAACAGTTGGGAAACTGGCCTTGGGATTGAAAGTGAATTCCCGAAAGTGACAGTGGTGCCTGCTGAGCACGCGTTGGTATCAGATGCCTGTCAAGTAGACGGCACTAATCCTAGCGGTTATTGCGAATACGTTATTAATTCAGACGAAGCCGGTCAGTTTACGGCTACGGTTTACGCCGAACATATTTATATTACCGATGTAGACGGCGATGGTAACGATGAGCAACTTGTATTGCAACGCTCTGCTGAAAATACAGGTGCATTTGGGCAAGCTAAAGCAGTCAAAACATATGTAGACGCCCGTGTAAGCGTGTCTCCAGATGGTGCACTCAATCGCGTGGGTGACGACCATGTCATCACCGTATTAGTTGAAGCCAATGATGGTATCAATGGCTGGCAACCAGCACCAGATGGTACTGTGATCGAATTGCCACGCACTATTTTTGAAACGTTAGATGCAACTACGGTTAACTGTGTTAATCGTATTGATATTGATGCTGTTTATGTTGATCAATTTGTTTTAGATAACGGCAATGGCGTTTGTGAAGTAACCATTCGCCATGATAGCCCCATGCTAGCGGAAGTTTCTGCCCTTGCAACGGTAGATGTTGCTGGTCTAACCGTGCAACGCTCTACAGCCGCACAAGCAACAAGTGGCTTCAGCCCAGAGGCATATCAAGGAAATGCATTCAAGCGCTGGGTTGACCCGCAACTCACAATTGCTCCCGCAATGCAGGTGAAATCGATCGGTGAAGAACACTCCTTTGTCGTGACGGTTACAGCTGAGGATGCCACAGGTGCTGTTGTGGGCGTTCCGAATGTTGTGCCAAACGTAAACATTGTCACTGTGAACGGACCAGGGCCAGAGTTAGTAAGCGAAACTTGCAGCACTGGAACCGATACCGCTGGACAATGTGTTTACACGATCAATTCACAATCTCCCGCGCAATATGATGCATCTGCGACCGCAGCTTTTACATTGGCATTTGATGTCAATGGTGATGGCGAAGTACATGGCGATCACGAAGTCTTAAATGTAGATATTGCTACTGATGGAGAAGAAACGGCGCAAGCAGCGTACACCGGCTTGCAGCTTACTGTAACTCCAGACGCTGCTATAAATCCAGTTGGTGAGGTGCATACGTTTGTTGCAAACTTGCAGTGGTTACATCCGAATGGTGAGGTTTTTGCCTTAGAAGGGGAGACTGTCACGTTTGAAATGACTAACGGGTCTGCAGCAGGGTTTGAAGGTGCAAACACCTGTGTGACAGATGCTGCTGGGAACTGTTCAGTGCAAATCAACAGCACCGTGCCTGCGTATGCGGAAGTTGTAGCGTCCACGACATACAACTATACCTACGAAGGCTATGATGGCGCGCTTGCCCTGTCGGCAACGTCTGACGCCGTCACAAAAGAATATCGCGATTTCAGCTTGCAATTAAATCCGCTTGTTGCCACAAATTTTGTCAATCAGCCGCATACATTTGTGTTGACCGTCTTGCAACATGGTGTTGCTTCAGATGGTACTGAAACAACGACACCAGTAACAAAAGCGTTGCCAATTCTTACCGGATCAGCAACGACTGCGATTACAGCAAACACCTGTGACGACGATCCTAGTACGCTAGGCGACGAATCTGGCACGGATGCTAACGGTCAATGTCTAATCACCATCAACAGTGGGGACATTGCTAGTCTTGAGTTGGGTGCTTTGCTCAACAACACAACGTTTGATAACGGCACATCGTATATGCCGTTGCCGCTCGTGCGTGACACAAGCAATGGCATTGGCAATGCGCCTGGATTTAGCGGCCCTCAGGGTACCTCAAATGCGACAAAAGACTATGTTGATGCGAGCATCCAAATTGATCCTGAACGTGCGCTGAATGCTGTAACAGATCCGCATACGTTTACTGCGACTGTTGTGCTGAATACGCCAGAAGGTACCGTGCCATTGAACGGGCAACTGGTGAATATTACGGTTTCAGATGAAACCAATGCAACTGACACTATTGCCTGTACAACTGATGCGAGTGGGGCCTGTGGCATTGAGATCAATTCCGCAGATCCGCACACGTATACAGCCAACGCAACTGCTGTTGTAGATGTTGAGGGCGTGTTACGCACCATTGACACTAATCCTGATACGGTCGACTTTGGGGCTGGCCCAACTGGGCGCGATCAGGCTGCTATCAAGCAATACGCAGACGTGCGCATTAGTGCAACTCCTGTAAATGCAATCAATGTAGTTGGTGATCCGCATATCTTTACATTCACTGCTGAGTGGAACCTTGGCGATGGTAATGGCTGGGTCGCTGTGCCAGATCAAACGCCTATTAGCTATGAAATTCCATTTACGCCAACGAGTGGGGCAAATGCTCCGTTCATTATTGCTGACGTTTGTGAAACAGAAGCTGGTCAATGTAGCGTGACTGTAGAAGATGAATTGACGACTGTGCCAGGCATTTACCAAGCAACAGCTAACGTTGCACTTGGGATTGAAAATGAGAACGGCGCATTAGCGCTTGCCGCTGTTTCAGATGTTGCAACAAAACAATATGTTGATCTTCGCTTGGCCTTGTCGCCACGTGATGCTGTGAATAGCGTAGGTGATGAACATAACGTAACTGCGACCGTTACGAACGGTGGTTTGCCTGTTGCAAATTCAGTGGTTACCTTTGACTGGGTTGAAAATCCAAATGGTGCGTTCTTTGTTGCTGGTAATCAATGTACAACCGATGCGGCTGGTAATTGTGACATCATCATCAATGCGACTGAAACAGGTGCTGTTACTGTCCGTGGGGAAGCTGCAGCAACATTTACCCTTGGTGAAGGCGAAGAGGCTGTAATGCTTGATGTGGTCTCCAATCGTCGACGGGCGAGCAATACATGGGTAGACCTAAGTATTACGATTGACCCGAAAACAGATGTCAATGCGATTGGCTATGACCATACGTTTGACATTATTGTGATGCAAGACCTTGGCGATGGAGAAGGTCCACAGCCATTAGGTGGCGTTGCACCAGAGATTACCGTTTCAGAAACAGGTGGTGCTACGAGCACTGCTGCTTGTAGAGCTAATGGGCTGACAAATGATAGCCGCGGGCGCTGTCGCTATACATTGCCGGGTGCAGGTGTTCCAACAGAATATACTGTCAATGCGCAGATAACAGCTGAGGTTGCAGGGCTCACGCTAACCCGTGACACAGATCCGACAACCGCTATGCCAAGTGGTAACGGTGTTGAAGATGGCGCTGCAGTCAAGCAATATGTGGATGTAAGCATTCGGATTTCACCTCGTATTGCGACTAATCTGCCCGGTGATGCGCATACCTTTGAAGTCGAAGCATTCTATAACTTGCCAGACGGAAGCACACGTCCAGTTGAAGATGGCTCAAATATCAATGTGACAATTGATCCTGCTGGGTATGCTCTCGATGCACCATTTGACACATGTAAAGTCACGACTACCACTGCAGGGACCATTGGCGGTACTGTTGGTGGGAAATGTACGGTGACCATCAACTCAGAGGTTGAAGAAACTTATACAGCGACAGCAAATATTATTGTTGAAGTTGGCGAAGGTGAACTCTTGAACCGCACCACCGTCGTCGGTGAGCATGGTCCTGATGGATCTGAGCCAGCGGTGAAGACTTACAGCCGTGCCGCTGCCATTGAACTCAGCAAAACGGTATATGAAGGGCATAATACTGGTGCGCTTTGTGAAGTCAATACCATTGATAGTGTCTCTGGCTTGGCTGGAACCCCAGTGACCTATTGTTTCGTAGTGACGAATACTGGGGGGCGAGCACTAACCAACGTCTTCGTAGATGATCGTGAGTTAGGCATTCGCTTAGCGGTGCCGGACCTGCAGCCTAGTGCTACAGAAGTTGTGTATTACGAAACAACAATTGAGCGCACATTCCGCAATATTGCAGAAGCTAGCGGCGATTCAGCTGAAGGGGAACATCCAACCAGTACCGACCATGCTGATGTGGAATTGATTGTTCCTACGGCGACGCCAACCAATACAGCAACGCCTACTGCAACCGCCACAAATACACCGGAGCCAACGGCGACATCAACCAACACTCCTGAGCCGACAGCGACCAACACTGCGGAACCAACGGCAACATCAACAACAGTGCCGACAGCTACGAATACGGTTGCACCGACAGTAACTCCGGTTGAGCCTACAGCAACGGCTGAACCAACGCTTACTAGCACAACGGAGCCAACTGCGACGAGTACTGCTGTGCCAACAGCAACAGCAGAGCCAAGTGCAACAAGCACAGTAGACCCGACTGCAACAAATACCGCTGAACCGACGGCTACTGTAGAAGCTACAGTTGAAGCAACGGCAACCATTGTGCCAACAGCAAC
>JAHDBS010000111.1:0-7345 GCA_020630225.1 Anaerolineales bacterium
CTCCCTAACCAAACCCGAACGCGGCAATTTCGCAATTGAGTGCTAAGATGAGTATGGCGCTTTATTGTTGCGTCAGTGGGTTATGCCAACTATCGGCTTTTCCCATCTTCAGTTTAGTGTGGCAACACACATTGCGTAGTAGGGCCAAAGACCTTGCTGCATAGGAAATCAGATGTCAAATCAGAATGCGCGGTGCTACGTCGGAAACTTGCCGTTTTCAACAACCGCAGAAGAACTAGATGCTTTATTTTCACAGGCTGGTACTGTGAACGACGCTACTGTCATGACCGACCGTGATACCGGTCGCTCACGCGGCTTCGGCTTCGTTGAAATGGGTAGTGCTGATGAAGCAAACGAAGCGGTTCGCCGTTTCAACGGTTACAACCACGGCGGACGCGATCTAAAAGTCAACATCGCACGCCCACGCGAAAATCGCGGTGGCGGCAATCGCGGTGGCGGTGGCTACCGCGGCTAAGCTGGAAAGCTTACAAATAAAAAAGGCGTCTCACTTGAGGCGCCTTTTTTTGATTCTATAGTATTGCTGCCCTTACAAGATAGCGGCAACATATAACAAAAGATAACTCTAATTTGACTTATCTCAACTGTACCCAATTTTGACCTATCTTGGCAAATCGTGCGTGTAGAGCCGCCACAACTTGCGAATCAATAGGCAATGTTGAGGCGACCATCTCGATATTTGCCTGCACATGTGCTGGGTTTTGTGTGCCAATAATGGCGACATCAACAGCATCATGCGCAAACGTAAACCCCATTGCTAGCAAGATACGATCTATCTCAAGCGCTGCAATTTCGGCTTCGGCACGCATTGCCTCAGCGCGTGCAAAGTAATCTTTTGCATAGTCACTCGGACTCGCAGTTGCCCCCCAGGCTCCATTTGCAATTGGCCGCTTGGTGATGACACCCATTCCTGCGCGTTGCGCTTTTTCAAGAAGTCCTGTGGTGTGGGCTTGCTGATCCACCATGTTGAAGCTGGTTTGCAGTGTATGGAAAATGCCACTTTCCACACCCCAATGGGCGGCTTCATTGTCATCACTTAGGCCAATGTAACGGACTTTGCCGGCCTGTTGCGCCGCTTGCAGCTCCTCAATAGCATCGCCTTGCTTGAGAATATCGATCCCCGGCGAATGCATTTGTAGCAAGTCAATTCGGTCTGTCTTGAGACGTTTGAGGCTGCGCTCAATGCTATGGCGTAAAGTATCTCGCGTCCAATCTGCGCCTTGCCAATCTCCAGACACATGCCCAAACTTGGTTGCAAGAAAAAATTCATCGCGCCGATGGGCAACGCTGCGCCCAATTAGTTCTTCACTAATGTCATAGCATGCAGACGTATCTAAAAAGTTGATGCCGCCGTCGAGTGCTGTGTTTAGAACGCGACTGGCGCGATCGGCTTGTTCCATAGTCAAGCGGTAGCCAATTTCAGACAGGCCAAGGCCAAGTCGTGAGACGTGCATATCGGTGTTGCCAAGTTGTCGGGTTTCCATAAGAGATTATTTTTGCGTTGGTTGAGCGGATAGGTCGTTGTCGAGGAGTCTACTCATCAATGTGGAAAGGGGCAACATAGTTAGTGTGGTGTTCAAAGGGAAGACCTTATCGATTACGACAACGAATACGATTACGATTGCGAGTTACTCGGCGTTTGATGGCAGGCCATAACATGAGGAAGTTGGCTCAAGTTAAGATCGATAGAAGCAGCCGTCATAGCTGCAAATTGCTATACTCAATTCCGTGGCAGCAATTGCAAATGCAGCGCCTTGGTTCGGGATCGGATTAAGTCTTTATGTTTTCAATCTCTTCATTGGGCTGTTGGCGCAAACCCGACAGATGCACTTTGGTGTTTGGCACCACGTGCTCTATTTCATTGTTTTTGCCGCTGCCGCACTAGCCACTCTGTTTGCTTGGAACGCTTTTCTACTGCTGACAATTGGAGCACTTGCGATCATGCCAAAGTCCAAACCTGGAACTTGGCGACATCCCGTAATTGCTTTGGTTGGGCTATGTGGATATGTGTTCGCGATCTTCTTAGCGTAGGTATTTCTGTAGCGTCTTATGCCTGTTGACTGTAACACTAGGCGCTGACTCGTAATTTCACATTCTTAAATGACACTAGACTTGCTTGACGCGATCAACCAGCGTCACACGACAAACGGCTACTTTCTGCCAGACCCGGTTTCCATTGAACATCAGCACATGCTTGTAAAAGCAGCCGCGCGGGCCCCCAGCCACTTCAATTCACAGCCGTGGCGCTTTATTCTGGTGGATGACGCCACAATTCGGGCGCAAATTGCGGCGATTGGTGGGCGCACCATGACCCAACTGATGGAAGAAGGCCGCTTTTTTACGCGCTATCGCAAATACTTTCGCTTCTCAAAAGAGGAAATGGAAGAGCGCCGTGACGGCATCTACATCGATAAGCTTCCCGCACCGCTGCGCCCGTTTATCAAACAAGTATTTAGTGAACGCGCAACCGGCGTCATCAAGCGTTTGGGAGTGGCAAAGATGCTGGGGCGTGACAATACAAAGTTGGTAGAAAGCAGCCCGCTAATGTTAGTTGCGCTTCTAGACAAGGAAGAATATAAACAAGACGGGGATCTGTCTGATTTTTATTGTGTCTTGTCCTTAGGCATGGCCATTGAGCACGTTTGGCTCCTCACCACCAAGCTTGGCATGGGCATTCAGTTTGTGAGCACGCCAATGGAAATCCCCGAGGCTTGGCAAGAGATCAAAACACTTCTGAATGTGCCTGACCATTTAGAAATGATGGCGATCTATCGCCTGGGGTATGTTCCCAAAGAAAAAGCCCGCCCCAAAATTGACTGGCAAAGTGATCAACGCAAGCCGTTGTCGCGCTTTGTTTATCGTAATACCTGCGCTACCCCTGAGTCCGATATCGCCTAACGCTATGCAACTTTCTCCGCTTGACTTCGAAAAACACAATATCTTGGCACTCACTGAGCAGCCAGAGACCCAAGCCTTAGCTGAAATCTTGTCAGTTGCGACGGCTGTGCCGCCGCATCGGATTGAACAGTCCGATGTCCGGCAGTTTGCAAAAACATTGTTTGGCGAAAGCATTCGTAAAATCGATCGCTTGCTACCAATCTTTGAAAACACAAAAATTGAGGGGCGTAATTTAGCCCAGCCACTGGACTGGTACGGCTCACCGCATACCTTCCCTGAGGCCAACGCGCTGTATGTTGAAGTGGCCTTAGATATTTCATTGCAAGCAGCACGGGACGCTATCGCGCAAGCCAATCTCACCCCAGCTGACATTGGCATGATCTTGTTTGTCTCCAGCACGGGGCTTGCCACACCGAGCTTAGACGGTGCCATTATGCAAGCCTTGGGAATGAGCCCGCATACGCAACGGGTTCCCATTTGGGGGCTAGGGTGTGCCGGCGGCGTCTCTGGCTTGGCGCGGGCGGCTCAGTTAGCGCAAACCGTGGATGCCCCCGTGTTACTCATCGCAACCGAGCTTTGCAGCTTGACCTTTCAACATAACGACCGGTCCAAAGCAAATCTCATCGCGACGAGCTTATTTAGCGATGGCGCTGCCGCTGTCGTACTGCAAAAATCGACGCCACAAGATGTGGTTGCTAACGGCAATGGTTGGCAACTCTCACCGCAGTTTGAAGTCTTAGGCCATCACAGCACGCTTTTCCCAGAGTCTGAAGACATCATGGGGTGGGACATTGTCACTGGCGGATTAAAAGTCCGAATTGCGAAATCAATCCCAGCGTTAGTGCTGCGTGAAATGGCACCATTGCTCAACGCCGCCTGTAGCGAATGGGGCATTGATGCCAGCGAGATCCAGCATTTTGTAGCCCATCCTGGCGGCGCAAAGGTGCTGGAAGCTTACGCTGAGAGCCTTGAAACATCACCAGAGACATTTCGACATGCCCTCAAGGTCTTGCAAAAATACGGCAACATGTCGAGCCCAACCGTGCTGTTTGTCTTAGCCGACTATCTACAAGATGTCCCGCCAACGGGTGAACTCGGCTTGATGTTTGCCTTAGGCCCCGGCTTCAGCGCTGAATTGATTTTGTTTAGGTGGTAAGGGGATGTTGTATCTCGTAACGCTTTTTGTACTCATTGTGATTCAGCGCTTGTCTGAATTGCGAGTCGCAACCCGCAACTACAAATGGGCCATGGCACAAGGCGCAACAGAGTATGGAGCCGACCATTACTGGCTCTTTATTGTGCTGCATACGGGTTGGTTGTTGGGCTGGCTGGTTGAAGGGTGGTGGCGTGGCGCGCAACTCGCACAGCTGTGGTGGCTTTGGCTAGGGATTTTTGTGACGGCCCAAGCGCTGCGTTACTGGGCGCTTACCTCGCTTGGTAAGCAATGGAACACGCGCATTCTAATCGTGCCAAATGCCGACCGAATTGCGCGCGGTCCCTATAAATTTATTCCCCATCCCAACTACATTGCAGTGGTGTTAGAACTGCTAAGTGTGCCACTGATCTTTGGCGCTTGGTGGACGGCAATCATCGCCTCAATTGCCAATGCGATTATTCTGCTAGGCGTGCGCATTCCGGCCGAGAATAAGGCGCTCAACGCCTACACCCATCGAGAATAGACGCCACTTCTAGCTTCTATTCGGCCTATCCTACCGCCAACCGAATCTTGTTATTGAACGGGTCACGCACGGTGTCATCTGTAATGGCAATACCTTGCGTGGTCAGCTTCGTCGCAATCCGTTCTTTTTCAGCAACGGTTGGATACAAAATCTCGAACGCTGCGAGACCATACATATCATCCGTCCGGTTTGGCTGCCGCGCAGACTGCCACGTATTCATCCCGATGTGATGATGATAGCCACCGGCTGACACAAACAGCGCCTTTTTACCAAACTCGGTAATACGATCCCACTCTAGGGTATCCACATAAAACGCATCGGTTTGCGGGATGTCGGACACTTGCAAGTGAATATGACTGACGTAGGAATCCTGTGGAATGCCACGCCACTTCTCACCAGAACGTTCAGACAAAAGCTTTTGAACATCTAACCCCTGCGTATAAATCTGCGAAGACCCATCGGCCTCACGCGGCCACTGGGCACGCGGCCAATCCATCATAATCTCAATGCCATTGCCTTCAGGATCAGTCATATAGAGCGCATGTGACGGCCCGTGATCAGACGCGCCTTGCCAACCGGGCGCATCGTGATTGACATAGTTTTGTAGCCAATTTGCCAACACCGTCCGGTCACGCAGCCCAATGGCGAAATGAAATAGCCCCGGTGAACGCGGCGATGAGACTCCATCGGCTAAGTGTTGCAAGCGCAAGATAGGCGTCGTTTCTGTGCCCAGTTCAACAGCCGTTTGCGATTGTTCGCGCACATGCAGCCCAATCACACGCTGATAAAAGTCGCTAAGTTTGGCGAGATCTGCAACGTTGAGAGTTGTCAGTCCAATAGTGGTTTTAGGATTTAGCATTCCTAAAGTGTAAAAACAGTGCGTAAATCTTTTGTTAGCAATGCAATAGCGTTGCACAAGAATTGGAAGACGCTCCTAAATACTGCAGGCTGGCGCTAAAATATCGCCATGTTAAAACGAGGATTATTAATCGGACTAGGCCTACTGTTGACGGTGATCGTCGGCGGATTTTTATATGTTGCCCGCAGCGAAGCGCTCAATTTTCTTTACGATCCAATCAATGCAGAGCGCGCAACGTTGGAAGACTTTCCAGAAGATTTCAATCTCGACTATACCGAGATCAACCTGACTGCAGCAGACGGCACAAACCTCGTGGGGTGGTACATGCCACCGCAAAACGGCTCCGTCATTATTTTGCAACATGGCTATAAAAGCGAGCGCGATGAAATGGTGGATGAAGCCGCTATGCTCATTCGTAACGGCTATGGCACCGCCATGATCGACGTGCGCGGGCATGGACAAAGTGACGGCGAGCTGATCTCGTTTGGGCGCTACGAAATGCAAGACCTAGACGTGCTCTATGAATTTGTCATCGCGCAACCGGGTGTGGATGCTGACAAAATTGGCGCACTTGGCAACTCCATGGGCGGTTCATTGCTAATTCAGTACGCGGCTCAAAATCCGAACATCAAAGCCTTGGTGGCTGACAGCGCATTTTCTTCAATTACTGACACTGTGCAAACCTCAGTAGAACACTTTACTGGCTTACCGGGCTGGTTATTTGGTGGTCCAATGATCTGGTTTGCAGAGCGTGAAGTTGGATTTTCCGTTGAAGAAGTTGCCGCAACAGGCAAAATTGGTCAGCTGAGTCCGCGCCCAATTTTCTTGCTCCAAGGTGGGTCTGATGTCGTTGTAGACCCTGACAGTGGCCGCAAGCTGTATGAAGCCGCAAATGAGCCAGTGGAGCTATGGTACGAAGAAAGCTTAGATCATGTCGAATTCTTCAGTGCGTATCCTGCTGAATATGAAGAGCGCATTGTCGGGTTCTTTGACGAGCACGTATTAGGCAATTGAGTTGGCTATTGGCACTGCCGCTCGCGCTCACAGTCATCACATGCTTACCGTTGAAACACACTCCCACACAATCTATTCCAAGGACTGTCTCATGCAGCCAGAACAGATTGTTGCAACTTGTAAAAAACGCGGCATCGATCGGCTCTGTGTGACCGACCACAACACCATGCGCGGTGCGTTTGCTGTTGCCGAATTAGCGCCAGAGTTAGTCATTCTCGGAGAAGAGATTATGACGACCCAAGGAGAGCTGTTAGGGTATTTCATGACGGAGGAAATCCCACCGGGATTATCGCCAATGGAGACTATCGAGCGCCTCCGCAAGCAAGGCGCGGCAATTAGCGTATCGCATCCGTTTGATACCCATCGTAACGGGCACTGGAACACTGCTGATCTAACTGCGATTTTGCCCTACATCGATGCAATTGAAGTCTTCAACGCCCGCTGTTTTACACAAAAGCCCAACCGACAAGCCCAAGCATTTGCGGCACAGCATCAGCTCCGTGGCACCGTCGGATCAGACGCCCACAGCTATATTGAATTAGGCCGGGCTACGTTGCAATTAGCGCCATTTACAACGGCGCAAACGTTTATTGACAGCCTAGCTGCAGCAACGTCGGTCCAAAAGCTCTCCTCCCCGTTTATCCACTTCACCTCACGCTGGGCTGTGATGCGCAAAAAAGTACAGCCGAACCTACACCCTAAGTAGCGTGAGTTCTGAATTTAGGCACCCAACAGTTTCACAGAGCTATGTTGTCGTTATCGCTATCGTTGTCGTATTCGTAATCGATAAGACTCAAAGTAACCCAAATTCACAGCATTTTCTATCTTGAGCTGCCAAGCAAACAGTCTCAACTGTGCTGTCACTAATCGATTACGA
>JAHDBS010000111.1:7445-11556 GCA_020630225.1 Anaerolineales bacterium
ACTCGGAGTCGCACTCTGCCCTTTTACCACCGCAAATCTCATACACTATGAATAGTCCAGCTACGAATTGAGAGAGTACTATGAGTTTTGAAGACTATTTTGCCGCCTTCTGTTGTGCATTCATCGCTATGCTGCTTCCATTGAGCGCATTAGCATCAATGGCATTTCGCCGCATTAAAGGGTTAGAAGCACGGATTGCTGAACTTGAAAAAGCACCGCGTCAGCCTATTCCTGCTGTGAATATTCCTACCGCATCAGATGCGCAGCCGCTAAACCATGCAGAACGCGCTATGGCGCTACCAAAGCAAACGGAAACGCTCACGATTGAGCCAGCAGTGCTCGCGCCAAGCGTGAAATCTGATGTTGCAAAGCCAGCAGCTGCCAAAAAAGTATCGCAACGCCCAGTTGTCAAACCGCGCACGCCAAAGCCCAAGCGCGAATTGCAATTACCGCCACTTCTCAATTGGTTCACCAAAATGCATGTCATGGTCCAAATTGGGCTATTGCTATTTCTAATTGGGGTCGGGCTGTTCCTTAGCTTTGCCTTTGACCAAGGTTGGATTTCGGTGCCAGTGCGTCACATTGGTGCTGCTGTCATCGGGTTCATTGTGTCCGGCATTGGTGTCTTCTTCCGCAAACGTCGCCGGACGTATGGCTTGGCCTTACAAGGTGGGGGCATCGGAATTTTGTACCTGACAATATTTTCGGCGCATCGTTTCTTCGACTTGCTGCCAGACGGACTGGCCTTCACGCTGTATGTCTTACTGAGCATCGCCGCCGTGGGCTTAGCCCTATTCAATGATGCTTGGATCCTTGCCGCCACAGCCCAAGTAGGTGCATTCATGGCACCACTCTTAGCGGGCAACCCAGAGGCGAGCCACATTGGCTTATTTAGCTATCTCCTCATTTTGAATATCGGTATGGCCGTCATTGCATGGTTCAAAGCATGGCGCATTACCAACGTCGTTGGGCTACTTGGCTCAGTGGTCCTGACCTCCATGTGGATTGCAGGGGCATATACCCCTGAGCTGTTCTGGGTAACGGAACCGTTCATGCTGGCGTTCTTTGCCATCTTTACCCTGCTGCCGGTGTTCTTTGCCCGACATAAGCCAAGCCAGCTTGGCAGTGTCTATGACAACACACTGCTATATCTAACCCCTGTTTGGACCATCATTACCCAAGGGGTGCTGACCGACCACTTTGAGCGCGGTTTACTGTGGCCGTTGCTGTTGATGGCAGCAATCTATATCGTCCTCACGCTAAGCCTGTTCTTCTTTGACCGTGTGCATGTTGATGCCTCAAATCGCTTTGGTTATCTGATCAATGTATTCCTGTTTTGGGCTGCCGTTTATATCGCGCTAGCCGTTCCCGCGGCATTTGAAGCAAATGTAACCGCCTCAATTTGGGCGTTATTAGGCCTCGGTTATTTAGCCGGTGGTGTTTATCAGCAACGGTCTTGGCCAGTGATCTTAGGTGGGGCATTGCAACTCGGCGCAATGTTTGCATTCTTTGCCTATGTTGACGATGGCACAGGCGAATGGCAACCATTTATTCTCAATGGACTATTTATTGGGGGCATGTTGATTGGCCTAGCGGGGCTTGCCAGCAGTTACCTGTTGCAGAAAATGGAAGCGCCGCTGACTAGCTGGCTGCAATATCCGTTCTTTGGCTGGGGCATGCTATGGTGGCTACTCATTGGGCTGGTTCAAATTGTTGAAGGGGCGTCGGAAAACTATCAGTTTGCTGGGGTCTTATGCTTCTTAGCATTCACCACCGTCACGCTTTATTTGGCAGGGCGGTTACTCAAATGGCGGGTCGCTTCCATTGCAGCACCTTACGGGCTATTTATCCTGCCAATGCTGACGCTCCTACGCATCGGCGGCAGCACCAACCTGCCAAGTAACAATTTGCTGATCTATGGCGGTTGGTACGCATGGCCACTTGCCTTTATTGCCCAGTATGTTGTGCTCAAAGGTCAGGACACCCGCAGACTTGCACCTGTTTGGCATGTCATCTCACTATGGACGATTGTGGCTTGGGTTATTTCAGAAGGCGTGTGGGGCATTGGGCAGCTGTTTACGCAAGATGTCGCTTGGTACGCCTTGCCTGTCCTCGGTGGACTTGCAGTCGCTATTCTGCTCATCAGCTTGTTGCGCGATGTATCGGTTTGGCCGCTTGCCCAATTCAAACGCGCCTATTTCGTCTGGGGTGTCTTAGGACTGATTGCACTTGGAATGAGTTGGACCCTCATTACCAGCACCTTCAACGGTCTAGACACGAGCCCGCTGCCCTACATCCCGGTCTTCAATCCATATGAATTCCCGTTGGGCGTTTTCCTCATCGCTTGCGGTGTGTGGCTCTGGCGACTTGACGATGAAATGCAGCCACACAATCGATACTATGCGAAGCTGGGATTAGGCATTAGCGCCTTTGTACTTTCTAATTTTGTAATTGCCCGTGGGGTGCATCACCTTGGAAACGTTGATTACAACTTTGTGGATCTGTTCACAACGCCAGCGCTGCAGACTATCTATGCAATTTACTGGAGCATGGTCGCGGTCATCCTGATGTTCGTATCAAACCGCCGCAGCTGGTTTACCGGATGGGTCTTAGGCGTTACGCTGCTGGCAATTACCGTCCTGAAGCTGTTCTTTGTTGATCTCACTAACGCCAGCTCAATTGCCCGGATTATCTCGTTCCTAGCTGTTGGGGCGCTAATTGTGATTGTGGCGTACTTCGCCCCTGCGCCAGCCCGTGAACAAGCTGAGGCTGCTATTTCTTCGGACGAAACAACAGATACACCAACGCCAGCAGAGTTCCCCCCACCAGCAGAATAAGCATCCACATCAGGATGTCGGTAAACACAAGACTTAGTTCATTCATAAGGTAACGTCACTGTCAGCGCGTTGCATTCGCAATGCTTTAGACGGCAGAAAAGTTGGTTTAGGCTCAACTTGCAACCATTGTTGCGTCGTTGGGCCTAACACCGCAAGCGCGTTATTGAAAACACCTTCTTGAAACCCCAAAGCCCATAGCGTCAAAAAGTATTTATCGAAGTAAGAATTTTGGCTATTAATAAGCTGACTAACACGATAGTCCATTCCAAAAAGCACTTGCTGCAGGCTCATTGGCACCGGGTAATCTGTTCCGAACAATAATCGCGAATGATATTCAGGCCGTGCCAGCCAATACCGCAACACACTCAAACGTCCCACTGCCAATAATGCAGACAAGTCGGCATAGCAATTTGGAAAGCGATCCATCAACTGGAAGGTTGCGTTCACCGTAGGAATTGCATCCTGCAACGTTGAAGAGCCACCGTGGGCCAAAATAACCTTCACGCCACTTTCTAATGCAACCTGCATGAGCGTTGGGTCACCCAAGCGCTGGTTGACCGTTGGCAGGGTGTGTTCCCGCCCGCAGTGTGTCAGCAATGGCAATTGATGCTTCACCAACGCGCGATAGAACCGCTGACACTTGGCCGCCATTCCGTTGATATTTTGCGTATTCGGCACCCACTTACAGAGCACCGCACCGGCCTCTGCTAGCTCCTCCAGCTTGTCAATTGCATCTTCACGATAGGGATGAATCGAGATACCCGGTAAAAATTCAGGGTAGTCATGCGCTAACCGCATGACAGTCTTATTAGATGTTTTGATGGGCGTGCGATTGGGCAGAAATTCGCCCTGTTCGTTATACGTGGCATCTAGGGCAAGCAGAACAGCGTAGTTTACAAACTTGCTTTGGTAAAGCTGGCGGCGCAACACATTGAGGAACGTATGCTCTTGATCCGCCTCAGACATCCGAATATCAACCCCTAGCTGATTGGCTAACACGCGGTAAGTCAGGCTTTTTTTGAATTGATGCGAGACAAAACTGCCTTCGTCTCGGTTGTCCGAAATGAAGTGAACGTGGCAATCAATTGTCATGACATTTGGCGGTTGCTATTCAGTGGAGTGGTCTGCAAGCCTGGGCTAAGTAAATTCATTTAGCACTTCGTTCAGAACGTTTTGAGAATTTATTGCAAAAGACCTTGGCGACACGTTAGTAAATAAACTAGATACCCTACACTTTTAATCAAACTGCGAATTTACTCGTATTCGTTGTCGTA
>JAHDBS010000112.1 GCA_020630225.1 Anaerolineales bacterium
CTGGGTTAGCGCCTTCAATTAGAGCAACCCGTTTAGCCCTGCTCCAACCTTTTATTTGCTTTTCTCTTGCAATTGCAATTTCAACTTCGCCAAACATTTCAAAATAGACCAAGTATCTTTTGTTATAGTGTGCGGCATGACCGGTAGTCGTG
This sequence comes from Anaerolineales bacterium, assembly GCA_020630225.1. Taxonomy (GTDB): domain Bacteria; phylum Chloroflexota; class Anaerolineae; order Anaerolineales; family UBA6668; genus JAHDIM01. Next base: position 153 of record JAHDBS010000112.1, read on the forward strand.
GAGCGATGTTCCATGATCCGGCGTTCTAAATGATTGGTAACACCAGTGTAAATACGTCGAGACCAACTTGCGAGAATGTAAACATAGTAGATATTCATTGTTATTTACCTAAACGCGGGTGGTACTGGTATTTCGAAACAGCAGACGTATTCGAACACGCTTATAACGTGAACTGTGTTTTGCGTGACATAACGGCAAATTTGCTGTCTATAAAAGTACACATCACTAACAACTAAAGGACCAGACCGATGAGCCGAAAACTAACTGATGAAATGATTGCCCGCGCCAAGTCAGATGCTGACTTTTGCGCCGCATTGCAAACAGATCCTGATGCCGTGTTTGCCAAAACAACGCTATTCAAATATCAACAAAATGAAGTATTAGCTGCTATAAGTGCGCTGGGTGGCGCAGCGACTAAGCGTGCACCTAAAGCGGCAAAAGCCAATGCTGGTGACAATTTGACTAAGATTGAAGGCATAGGCAAGAAGACGGCAGAAGTGCTGACAAACGCGGGGATATCAACCTATGCGGCGCTTGCAGAAAGTACAGCGGAGCAAATCAAAGCAATTTTGAAAGCCGCTGGGGGGCGCTATAACATGATGGTGCCCGATACATGGCCAGAGCAAGCAGTCCTTGCAAATGCAGGCGATTGGGCAGGTCTAAAAGCATTGCAAGACGAGTTAGATGGCGGCAAGCGGAAGTAATACCATATTCACAAGGCGTGGGTCTCAAAGACCCACGCCTTGTGAACGAAAATAGCGTCTAATACCCCGCGGCGCGGTCTACAATTTCCAAGAACTCAATCCCATCGATATTGTCGTCCAACAAGCGTTCGATGCGGCGAGCGTCAATGGCTAAGGTGCCAAGGTCATTGTCTCTAGCCCAATAGCTTTCGCGCAAAATTTCGGCATACTCTGCAACTAATGCTGTCAGTTGGAACGTTGCAGGCGCATCGCCAAAGGTGCGATGTACGTCTTGACGGGTCAGCGTTTCACTAATCTCTTCAACCTCACCACTTTCTGGATCTTCATAGCGCAAGCGAACAGTCAACACATCGTCGCCAGTTTCGTCTTCATCAAAGAACTTGACTTCGTATAGCGCCGTGACGCTATGTCCTGCGCCAATTTCCCCTGCATCGACGCTGTCATTGCGGAAGTCTTCATCAGCTACAGCACGATTTTCATAACCAATCAGACGATAGCTGCGCACGGTGTCCGCATCAAATTCAACTTGGATCTTGGCGTCCTTGGCAATGGTGAGCAATGTGCCTGTTAAGTCGTCAATAAACAGGCGGCGGGCTTCGTCAATGGTGTCAATATAAGCATAGGTGCCGTCGCCTTGGTTTGCGAGTTGCTCCATAAACACATCGTTGTAGTGCCCCATCCCAAAGCCAAAGCTGCTGAGTGAAATGCCGCGTTCAGCATATTCAAGGATGTCTTCCGCTGTAGTTGAGCCAACATTTGCGACACCATCAGAGGCCAAGATAAGGCGATTGATTTGATCGCGGTCATAGTAAGCGTCTGCCATGCGGTACGCGACACGCAATCCTTCTTCAGCATTCGTAGCACCTTCGGTACGTAATCCGTTGATGGCGCGGATAATGTCTGAACGTTCACGCACATAGGTGGGTTCAAGGACAACGCGCGCGCGTGAGCCGTAGACCACAATCCCAACGCGATCGGTGCGATTGAGTTCGGCAACGAGTTCAATGAGCGAGTCTTTGACTAAGCCAAGCCGTTCGCGCCCTTCCATTGACCCCGACACATCGATGACAAAAATAAGCAGCGCGTCTGGACGTTCGTTCGCGGGAACTTCATAGCCTTGAATGCCAACCCGCACGAGCTGGTAGCGATCACTTTCCGCATATGGTGAAGGGGCGGCATCGAGGTGAATAGCAAAGGCGTCTTGCGTTGGAGCGTCATAGCCTTGGTCAAAATAGTTGATGTACTCTTCGGGACGGACAGAGTCTGCCGGCGGCAGTGTTCCCCGATCCAGATATTGCCGCATGACAGTGTATGCGCCGGTATCAACATCGATGGCGAACGTGGAAAGATTGTCATCGTCAGCATCGATCATGGGGTTGACCCCATAGTCTTCAAAGAAGGCGTCGGCTGGTGAAGACTGCAATGTTGCTTGTGGAAGAGGCGTTGGGGCTGGCAGCTCCGCCTGAGACAAGAGGGGTTGTATAACGGGCGCATCTGCACTGGCAGATGCTTGCGCCGCATCTAGTTCAATTTCAGCGCTTGCCAATGCCTCCTGAGCAGCCTCTGCTGCGGCAATTGCAGCGTCATTAGATTCTTCTGCAATTGCTTCTTCTACTTCTTCAGCATAGTCATCAACTTGGGCTACAACAGTGACGCTGTAGCTGTTGGCAGAACTGCTGTCTTCGGCAGCTTCAGCAGCTTCTTCAACGGAGTACTCTGCAGCAGGGGCAGCAGCGCCGCCACAGGCGACAAGAAACGCCATTAGGCAAGCGATGAGTAATGTGGAGATGGTGCGATTTTGCATGAGTTGTCTTCCTTTTTGTGAATAGTTTTGTATCTCTTCACAAAGGAGACGAACGTTAGATGCAAAAGGTTCCCGTGGATTTTTTTGGAGGAGAGCTTTCAGCTGGAAGTATTCAACTGGTGAGGCACAATGACATGGCAAGCCAAGTCACCACAAATAAAATGTTGACTATCAATTATCAACTATCAACTTCAAATAAACGCTGTTTGCCAACTTACGCCCTAATGCATGCGTTTCATCACTATCGGTGACCACATGCACGGGGCCATCGAATGGCCCAATGTCGGCAATGGTGAGCTGTGTGCCGCGTTTGATTCCAATCTTCGTCAGATAGCGTAGCATTTCAGGGTTGTTATCATCGACTCTCACAACGGCGCCGCATTGCCCAATTTCTAGCGCAGAGAGGCGCTGGCCAATGGCTTCTGCAATCACACCAGCTTTGGTCGGGATTGGTTCGCCGTGAGGATCGTGAGTTGGGTTGCCGAGGAAGTTGGCAATTCGGTCTTCAAAGTCTTCTGAAATGACGTGCTCTAAGCGCTCTGCTTCGGCGTGAACTTCATCCCAAGAGTAGCCAAGGGCTTCGGTTAGGTACAATTCAATCAGACGATGGTGGCGTAACACCTCAAGTGCGACCTTCTCACCTGGTTCAGTCAAGGTGACCCCATAGTGGCGTTCGTAATTGACTAAGGGTGGGTCATGCTTTGCAAGCTTCTTGATCATGCCCGTTACAGATGCTGGCGCAAAGCCTAAACGTTCAGCGATCGCGTTTGTCGAAACAGGCGATTGCTTACGCTGTAAGTCGAAGATGGTTTTGAGGTAATCTTCAATGGCTTGGGAAAGTTTCAAACGCGTTTGCACATTCAAATTATAGACGACAACCATAACCCTAATTGATGATGGCTGATCTAATTATTCCCATTGCGATTTATACTGACATGCTGACTCATTTGACAAGCACCTTGCCGAATGAAGGTTGCGGATTGCTCGCGGGTAAACGTGCAGTTGCGAAGAGCGTATATCCAATTCGTAATGTTGCGAGCACGCCACAAGTGCGTTATCAGATGGATGGGCAACAGCAGCTCAGAGCTATGCTGTCTATTGAAGCAGACCGTGACAGCCTAATAGCCATTTTTCACTCACACCCAACTGGACCAGAGGTGCCTTCCGCGACAGACTTGCGTGAGGCGAGTTACCCCAGCGCAGTTTATTTGATTTGTGTGCCGTTGCCTGATGAAACTTGGCGTGTGCGGGGCTTCAAACTAAAGAAAAATCGGTTTGAAGAAGTTGTTGTGTCAGTCGCAGATCAAGTATAGGCTTGCTAAATAAACCCTAAACGAAACCTGCTTGCGAGGCCTTTGGCTTATCTCTTATAATGATGACATCTTCCCAGGGCGGGTCAATGCCTACACACGAATAACATCCTTAGTGGATCCCACTAAGTTTACGAACTAATCTCATGGCCGGAAAAAAACGCAAGAAAGTCAAAAAATCAGCACCTACTAGTCAAAAGTCAGAAATTCGCGCATCACGCGGATATGTCATCTTCGCGATTGTCGTCGCAGTCTTGATGGCATTGACATTGTTCGCACCACTCTTCGGGGTGAGCGGCGGCCACGGTGGCTTCTAACACGACTATTTCTTTGAAATAAAAAAATCGGCGCAACTTGCGCCGATTTTTGTTTAATCTGGTTGTGGTGAATAGGCTTAGGCCTAATTTACATCAACATGGCTAGCACGAGCGTCACAACGCCAACTGCGCCATATTCCAATAGGGCATTCCGTTCTGGGACCTCTTTGATGCCGCGTTTTAGTAATCCAAATGCAGGGTAGTAAATAGCGAGCAAGATTAGTCCGCGTGTTAGCCCCGTTTGCGCCCAATAGGCTAGTGCCCAGTTTGCAAAGGCCATGCTTAACCCCAATCCCAGTGCAATCCAGCGTTTGTCTTGTGTGGTTAGGGTGACGTTACGTAACAAACGCCACGTAATGAGGCTGGCTAATACGAACATCCAGCCAACGCGCCAAAACATTGCCACATTACTCAGTTGGACTGCGCCCACAATCAGAATTAGGTAGGCGACTGCTTCATAGATGAGATTGTCTACGGGACGAGTCTCCTCTGCGACAGTCAGATACTCAATGAGTAAAACCCCAAGTAGCCCAATGACGCTTACGACTAAGCCTGTAATCCAGCCCGTGGTGATATCAATCTGGTTGAGCCACAAGCCAAGGAGCATCGCGGTAGCAGTCGGTAAAATCCAGTGGATCCACGTTTGCCATTTGGTGTCTTTAGACGAATAAAATGCATGGCTTCGAAATAAACCATCAGTGCCAAAGGCAACCAATAAGCCGACGAGCAGCAAAATGAAGACGCTGCCCGGAATTTCCCACAGCGCAGGTGCCCCACGCCAAGTGGTTTCGATCTGCAAAATGGGTAGCTTCAAGAGCCGAATGACGGTATACCCTAACAAGGTAACCGCAGTAAGCACACTAAGATGGTCTGTGCTGGGATATTGCCGTTGCGTTGGTGTCATGCTGCCACAGTGTAGCAGTTGCAGGAATAATCTTCCAGCAGTATTTTGATGATGGTTTATCTACGTTGAGAGTACGGTCTCTACTTACAAATTTATGTCTATTTCGTTACTGATCTCTCTGCTGCTTATTTGGGCGCTAATTGCATGGCAGGATGTGCGCACACACCATGTTTTTCTCTGGTTACTCATTGCCAACGTTGGCTTTGGCGTCGTCTATGGCATTTATGTCTTAGAACGTCCCGTGATTGATCTTGGGTTAGGTGGGTTTATTTCCTATGGCTTAGGTGACCTTATCTTTCGCGGCGGGGTCGCTTATGCCCGTTCGCAGCGGTCGCGCTTAGCTTTGGATGTGCCAACGCCGTTTGGCCGGGCAGATGTTTGGGTACTAGGCGCGTTAGGAGCCACGTTTGGGGTGCTAGGGGGCTTGCAGGCTTGCCTGTTAGGATTGCTGATTGGCGGTGTTTGGGCGCTCATCAAATGGCAGGTTGCCAGCACGCGGACGGCACGCTGGCAAATTACGTTTGCATATACCCCGAGTCTATTGCTCGCTGGATGCATCACGCTATGGCTTGGAACTGGTTTGATCGAACTGTTGCTGCGCGGCTTCTAGCTTTCTATTGACAGTTGAATGCTGTGCGTCGATTATTACGGATATGTATACGTTTCCGCTGGCACACTGGGCAATTTTCATCTTTGCAATGATTCAATCGATGTATGGCTATCAGGCCTACAATGCTGAAACCGACACCAATTTCGATATGAAATTTGGCAGTTGGAGCGCAGCCGGGTTGTTTATGGCTGGCATTGGCATATTTGTGAACGAATTCTATGGCTTTAGTGCAGCGGTCATCATTGCAGCGATTAGCCTTGCCTTCTATGTTCGTCGGTTTTTGAAAACTCGAATTTTTCGCACCGTTGGCGTTTGCGCCATTTTGAGCGCCTTCTTCTTGTGGGTCTATGTGCTAGGGTGGCAATTGTTTCAATAGTCAAGGCGTTATTGTCAACTTTCAATTGTCTGCGCTGCCCGTTGCGAATTGGCTGTTGATCAATGACTATTGACAATTAAGCATGCGCTTACTCAGCAAACTCATTCTTCCACTTTACACCTTCGGGCTTTTCGCCTGGTTCCTCACTTGGTTCACCATTAATGAAGCCTTCTGGCCGATGGTGCTAATCAATCGCTACATTGTTTATTTATTTGCGGCTTTACCAATTGCCATTGTGCTGTGTTGGCAGCAATCGCGGAAAACGCAGCTACGCATCAACCTCTTTTTACTGCTTGTGATCGCTTGGTTCTATTGGCCCTATGCCTTGCCACAAACAATTGGGACGCCTAGCGCAGGGCTACGTGTGATGACGTACAACGTGTTGTATAGCAATACCGATGTCAACGCGTTAGAAACCGTGATCCAAAGCCAACCTGTAGATATTGTTGCACTTCAAGAGGTAACCACAGCGCAGTGGGCGCCGCTTTCTACAGCCTTACAAGAGCGTTTTCCTTATGAACACTATGGTGTTGAAAACGACTACGGAACCAATGCTGTGCTAAGCCGCTACCCAATTGAGAGTGTGGCGCTTTTGGCTGAAGACATCGATCGACCGATTTTGGCAGTAAAGCTAAATATTGCAGGACAGCCATTCACGGTTTATGCGACTCATATCCAAGCTTATGGTTGGCGCTGGCTCCCTCGAGATAACTTTAGCGCTAGCGTCCATGCCCGTACTGCGCAGCAATTACAGCAAGTAGAGGCTATTCTGACGCACGCCGCGACCTTAGATCATCCGCACATTGTGTTGTGCGACTGTAACTCTAGAGAACTCTCTAGCGCCTATCGGCTGCTGACGGGGCATTTTTCAAATGCTGCGCACGCTTACCAAACTCAAGCTGCAACATATGGAACGCGGAAAGACCGCGATATTCGCCACATTGACTATATTTTGTTGAGTGAAGGACTAACGTCTGAAGGGGTGTTTGTTGTGCAGGAGGATGGTGGGTCTGACCATCAGGCACGCGTGGGGGTAATCAGTTTCCCATGAGTGTATACGACTTTGAGTGCTTTGAAGTGCATTTCTTGAGCAGTATGCAGTAAGCACTCAAAGTCGTAATTTGGCGTTATTTGCGTTTGCCGCCTTTCAGCTCAGCTTGTAAGGCTTTCAGTGCTTTCATATCGCCAGTGGCGGCCAAAGCAGCTTGTTCTGGCCATGTGGTGCAATTTGCAATGCGATAGCGCGAGCCAGCAGCATCAAGAATGCCACGTAATGTGGCTTGCTCGGCGTTCGCAAGCTTGGCAAACGTATCAATGCCAGCTGTAGTCAACAGATCCGCGATTTTTGGACCAATGCCTTCGATCTTTTTCAGATCATCTGCTTTGACTTTCGCTTTTGCTTTCTTGGTAGTTGACTTTGTCTTTTTAGCTGGAGCTCGGGTCAACACGCCCAATGCGTCTAAGTACCAGTCTGCGCGTCCATAAATGCCAGCGAAGGTTTCGCCAGTTGGAATCGCAATGTCAAAGACGTTTCCGCCGTCACCACCGACGAGATCAGTAGTGCGTTTGTTGGTTTTGATGCTCAGCGCATCAATATACCAGTCGGCCCGGCCGCTAAAGCCTGTAATGACTTCATCTGCAGCTAGTTCAATGGTGACGAACTCCCCAGTTCCGCCGCCAAAGCGTGGTGATTCGCCCTGCGTGCCGTCTGGCAACGTATAGACGAATTGGATGGCATCTACAAAGTTGCCTGTTGCAAGACGAACCGCGCTAATGCGCGCGCCTTCAGGCAGTGTGAAGGTGCCAAAGTCTTTCCCTCCCAAGCCACCGATTTGTGTAAGTTGTGTAAGTGACATGGTGTGTTCCTTCTATGAATGATGATGAACATGGCAAGCACTGTTGCTTGCAACCTTAAGATAGCACCCTAAAGCAGTGCGGGCATTGGTAGCGCTCCCAACAATATCTTGGTTGCTATACGGCAGGCTTAACAAAACAACGCGCCCATTGGACGCGTTGTTGAAGTCGCTTTAGTTAGCTTTTTGTGCTTTTGCACAAAGCTGTGGAAAGTGAAATTAGCCGTTGACGCTATTTCTTGCTCCCACCAAACCAAGTCTTCCATTCTTGGTTTTCCCAAATGACCAAAATTGGAGCTGCGTTACAGAGTGAAGAGTAGGTCCCACTAATCAGACCGATCATCATTGTCACAACGAAAGTCCGGAGTGAGCCACCTGTAAACAACGCGATTGAGAACAACGCAAGCAATGAAGTCACCTGTGTGTTCACAGAGCGTGTCAGCGATTGCACAACAGAGTGGTTGACAACAGTTTCGTAAGATGCGCGACGATGCTTAGTGAGATTTTCACGAACACGGTCAAAGACCACAATCGAGTCATGTACCGAGAAACCAATCACAGTCAGGAGTGCTGTGATGAATAAGGCATCAACTTCCCAGCCGAAGAAACGACCAAAAATCGCAGCGGCACTAATTACAATCAGTGAGTCGTGCACCAGCGCGAAAATTGCGCAGACACCATAGCGGAAGGCGTTTTCAACCCCGCGGAAAGCAAAGGTGACATAAGCCAAGATCCCCAGTGCTGCAATCCCAACAACGCCAACAGCGCGGCGGGCAACTTCAGTCCCAATGGTTGGGCCAACACTCTCAAAGCTTAGTAGCTCAGCTTCGGTGTCAAAGCGTGCGCTGAGTGCGTCCACCAAAGACGTCTTTTGTGGGTCGCTCATGTCAGCAGTCCGGATGATGACAATGTCTTCACCTGAAAGCTGTACGACGCTGCTTTCAAAGCCTTCGTCTTGTAAAACTTCAGCGACTGGGTCAGTGCCCAAGCCTGTTGGGGAGGCAAGCTGAATTTCAAGCTTAGACCCACCAGTGAAGTCAATACCGCGTGGCAAGCCGAAGATTGCAAGTGCAATCATGCCTGGAATAATCAGGAGCGCTGAGAGCGCAAAGAAATAGTAACGTTTTCCGATAATATTCATGGTTACAGCCCTAACAATCCTTGCTTATCGTCCGTGCTTTCCATGCGGCCGAGCGTGTTGTAGAGGAAGGTGCGGGTTGCGACGAGTGTGCTGAACAACCCAACTGCGACACCAATCGCGAGCGTAATTGCAAACCCTTTCACAATACTAGCGCCAAAGCTGTTGCCAAAGTAGAACAAAATGGCACAGGTGATGAGCGTAGAGACGTTTGAGTCACGAATGGAAGGCCAAGCGCGATCAAAGCCTAGACGCAAGGCGTTCACCATGCGGCGGCCATCGCGAAGCTCTTCTTTCATCCGCTCAAAGATCAGAATGTTCCCATCCACGGCCACCCCTAACGACAAAATAAACCCAGCAATACCAGGCAAGGTTAGCGTCACAGGAATGAGCTTGAACAATGCAAATGAGAGGGTTGCATACATGGTCAGGGCCAAGACTGCAACACCACCCGGTAAGCGGTAGTAGAAGATCATGAACAGTGCAACAGCGGCAAACCCAATCAGACCGGCTAGGATACTAGAGTCAACAGCGTCTTGCCCAAGGGTTGCACCCACTGAGCGGCTATTTACGACCTTGAGTGGCACTGGCAATGAACCGTAGCGCAAGGCAACCGCCAAGTTGTTTGCTTCTTCAAGATCAAACTGGCCAGTGATGGTCCCTGTGCCACCTGGAATAGCGCTTTGAATAACTGGGGCAGACACCGTCTTACCATCCAGCACAATTGCTAAGACAGAGCCGATGTTGTTGCGGGTGTAGTCTTCAAAAGTCGCTGCGCCTTCGTCATTCATTTGGAAAGCAACGAAAATATCGTTAGTGAATTGGTCAGACCCAACACTCGCATTTTCAATCGCTTCCCCAGTCAGAATGGTTGCGAAGACTTGGTCAGACAAACCAGGTAAGTAGCCTTCTTCTTCTGCGCTAGGCGTTTGCTTGTTGATATCTGTTGCGATGATGGTGCCATCTGGTGCGCTTTGGCGACCCAAATTGACAAACTCAAGCAATGCCGTTTGTTGCACAAGGGCAACTGCGTCATCGACGTTTGCAACACCTGGGAGTTCTACCAAAATGCGGCGGTCACCTTGGGTTTGCACCAATGGTTCAGCAACCCCTAGACCATTCACGCGCGATTCAATAATTTGTTTCGCGGTTTGTAGTTTGTCTGGGTCAATGTCTTCATCAGTGTCAGCTTCGAGCAGTACCTGTAAGCCACCCTGTAAGTCCAACCCTTGATGAACATCAATGCCAAAGCGGCGTGTCTCTGCATCGGCACCAATTGGGATTTGCGACCAAGGTGATGCAAGCCATGCCCCAAGCGCAAATAAAAGTAAAACGGGAAAAATCCAACGCTGATAGCGTTCCATAATACGTAGCAGTCTGCTGACTGCCAACCTCCTGTAAAGTCAACACAAAAAAGACCGGGTTGGATACCGGTCCTTTGAAAATTATAAGGGAGGATAGGCTAATCAGCTAATGGTGAATTTGCCTAAATTTGGGGAGCTTTTCATCCATTTGGGGCTATAGAAACAGACTTCAAACCATGCGAGGGAATTTAGGCTTCTATTGCCTCAATCTGAGGCTGTAATGCGTGTTGGCATTCGGGGCGCAACAGCAGTTCAGCGGCAGTCTCAATGCCAATAATGCTAATGAGCGTTTCTAACGCTAGATCGATGCGGTCATTGCGCAGGTGCTTGATCATATTCGAGTCCACAATTTCATACCACAGCGCTTTGCGGGTTTTGAAATCGGGGTAATGCGCGGCCATCGGGGGACGTAGCTCACGCATCCATTCTAGGAAGAGACCATATTCAGGCCCAAAGCCTTTTTCGAGCTTTTGCCGCAGCCGCACCGCCAACGCGGGGGCGCAACCGCTGGTGCTAATGGTGAATGTCAACGGTCCCTGTCGAATGACAGACCCGGCAATAAAGTCACAGCGCGGAATGTCATCCATCACGTTGACAATTGCGCCAGCAGCACGCCCATGCTGCCAAATGAATTCATTCATTTCGGGGTCGTGTCGTTCGGCAATGACTAAGAACGCGCCTTCAAAGTCTTCTGCGCGCACGGTGCGTTTTATCCAGCTGATGTCTTCATCGCGTGCCCAGTCTTCGAGTTGATCGGTAAGTTCGGGGGCAATCACAGTCACCCACGCATCGACGTCTAACAACGCTTTGACTTTGCCTTGCGCCTCATGCGTGCCACCGATAACAAGACAGCGTTTGTTTTCTAGTCCAACGAGATAAACAGGAAAGCCTTTGAGAGTTGGGAATTTCTTCATAATGATCAGAATAGTTTGGATGG
>JAHDBS010000113.1 GCA_020630225.1 Anaerolineales bacterium
CAAAGTCGACCGTCAAGTTTTCATCGTTATCTGGTGTGACCAGATCGTTGTCTGGGTTCTCACCATTTGGTTCGCCATCACCAAGGATGACAGACCCTGAGAAGACATCTTCACCTGGATTTGCAGGATCAATACCGTTGTCGTTGTTGTCTGTGTCGCTTTGGTCATCACCTGGAGTTGAGACCATGCCAGCCAAAGGACCAGGGTTGCCGTCAGCATCCACCCACTCTACCGCTGGGATAGAGACCAAGTAGGTGCCAGCCAACAAGTCTTCGAACAGATACAAGCCATCCGCGTCAGTGGTGTCCATTGCCAACATGTCGGCTTCATCAATGACACCATCAGCGTTGATATCATCTGGTTGGCCGTCAGCATCAGCGTCTTGCCACAGTTCAACCCAAATGCCTTCCAAGAGTGGTTCACCTTCATCGATGAGACCATCTTCGTTGGTGTCTTCCCAGACTTGGTTGCCCAAGCTGTAAAGCGGAGTCACTGTGACTGGGGCTGGATCGTGATCATCTTCGTCACCACCGTTCTTACCGTCTTCATCAATGACATCATCGTCTTCGAGGTCGTCGGTTTCCTCTGGTTGGTTGAAGTTTTCACCATCTGGCGTGCTGTCGATGTCGACCCGTGGCGTACCACCTGGCTCATCAGATCCGCCTGAAATTTCAGCCCAGTTGATGATTGACGTGCCTTCAAAGCTTGCGTCAATTGTCAGGGTCAGTTCAAACGTCACGCTGTCATCAACTGCGATTGTATCGATACCAAAGGTGCCGTCAGTGTTGTCGGTGACAACCACTGCCGCGTCGTTAGCTGAGGCCACAACATCAGCTGCGTTTGAACCAGCGTAGGTCATGCTGGTTGGCACGTAGTCTGTCACGGCAACATCAAAGGCGTCTACGTCACCTTGGTTGTAAATGGTGATCGCAAAGGTGACATCATCACCGCGGCTGATTTGACCTTCAGAGACCAAAGTCTTCTTGAGTGCCAAGTCAAAGCGGGTGACTTCAATGCGAGCTGGGTCATGATCATCTTCATCACCACCGTTCTTGCCGTCTTCATCAACAACATTGTCGTCGTCGAGGTCGTCGGTTTCTTCTGGGGTATTGAAGTTTTCACCGTCTGGCGTGCTATCCACGTCTTCGCGGGTTGGGCCACCAGGCGTGTCAGATGCATCTGAGATTTCAGCCCAGTTCGTCAGTGAGCTTTCACCAAAGTCTTCGTTGATGCGCAACGCAATTTGGAAGTCAACTTCATCATGGTGCGGCAAGCTACCGATGGTGAAGCTACCGTCACCATTGTTGGTGATGGTGACAACTTCAGCCGCAGCAGTGTTGCGCGTGCCAGTTTCAGTTGAGCCTTCAGCGCTATAGGTCATTCCAGCAGGGATGTAGTCTGCAACGTCGATGTCATACGCATTCAACGTCCCTTGGTTGATCACGTTGATCGTAAAGATCACGGTGTCACCAGGGCTAAATGGCCCTTCACTGGTCAATATTTTTGTCAGCGCCAAGTCAAAGGTTTGGGTAACTGTGACTGGAGCTGGGTCATGATCGTCTTCATCGCCGCCGCTCTTGCCGTCTTGGTCAACAACGTTGTCGTCTGCCAAGTCGTCAGTTTCGCCGTCTTGGTTGAAGTTTTCAGCATCTGGTGTGCTATCGATGTCGATGCGGGTCTCACCGCCCTCTTCATCTGACGCATCTGAAATTTCAGCCCAGTTGATGATTTGCGTCCCTTGGAAATCAGGGTCGATTGCCATAGCAATGTCAAAGCTAACGTTGTCGCCTGCTGCCAAAGCTGCAATCGTGAATGTCGCGTCATCATTGTTGACAAACCCAACGGTCGCGTCACCAGCAGTCGTCAAGTCGCCAGTTGCGGTTGAGCCTGCGGCGCTATAGACCATATCCGCTGGCACGTAGTCCACGATGTCAATATCGTAAGCGTCGACGTCACCTTGGTTGTAAATGGTTACGGTGAAGGTCACAGTTTGACCTTGTACCACGGTGCCTTCAGTTGCTAAGACCTTGTCTAGTGCCAAGTCAAAGCGCGTCACTGGGATCCGAGCTGGATCGTGATCATCTTCGTCGCCGCCGTTTTTACCGTCTTCGTCAATGACATCGTCATCTTCAAAGTCATCGGTTTCTTCTGGAGTGTTGAAGTTTTCACCGTCTGGCGTGCTGTCCACGTCTTCGCGGGTTGGCCCACCTGGCGTGTCAGTTGCGTCTGAGATTTCAGCCCAGTTGACAAGGTCGCTACCAATGAAGTCTTCAGCAATTGTCAACGCAATGTTGAGGGTGATGTCATCACCTTTGGCTAACTCAGCAATTGTGAAAGAGCCGTCGCCGTTGTTGACAACGCCAACAGTCGCAGCGCCAGTCGTGGCAACGTCACCAGTGGCAGTTGAGCCAGTAGCACTGTAGCTCATGCCCGCTGGAATATAGTCAGCAATATCGATGTCGTAAGCATCCAAGGTGCCTTGGTTGAAGACCCGGATGCTAAAGATCACGGTGTCACCCGGCGCGAATGGCGCGGCGCTAACCAGTTCCTTGCGCAAGGCAAGGTCAAAGGTTTGCGTAACCGTCAGCGGTGCTGGGTCGTGATCATCTTCGTCGCCACCGTTCTTGCCGTCTTGGTCAACAACGTTATCGTCTGCCAAGTCGTCGGTTTCGCCGTCTTGGTTGAAGTTGGTTGCATCTGGCGTGCTGTCGATGTCAGTGCGTGTTACGCCGCCATCTTCGTCAGAGGCATCTGAAATTTCAGCCCAGTTGATGAGCGTTGTGCCTTGGAAGTCTTGTGAAACCGTCAAGGCAACATCAAAGCTCACATCATCACCAGCAGCCAATTCTTCAACAGTGAATGTTCCGTCATTGTTATTGACGAACCCAACTGTTGCCGCACCAACTGTGGTCAAGTCGCCGCTGGCTGTTGAGCCATCAGCGCTGTAAGTCATGTTTGCAGGCACATAGTCGACGATATCAATATCGTAAGCGTCTACGTCACCTTGGTTGTAAATGGTAATGGTGAAGACTGCGGTTTGGCCAGGGACAACCGTAGTTGCTGTGGTCAATACCTTGTCTAACGCAAGGTCGAAGCGTGAGATTTCAATCCGAGCTGGATCGTGATCATCTTCGTCGCCGCCGTTCTTACCGTCTTCATTTACAACGTTGTCATCTTCCAAGTCGTTTGTTTCGCCGTCTTGGTTGAAGTTTTCGTTATCTGGCGTACTGTCTTCATCAATCGCAGTTGGACCGCCATCGGTTGAGGCTGCATCTGAGATTTCAGCCCAGTTGATGAGTTCACTGCCAGCAAAGTCAGCAGCAATTGTCATTTCAACAATGAAGTCAGCGGCATCACCGCTTGCCAATTCATCGATCGTGAAGTTGCCGTCATTGCTATTGGTAAAGCCAACTGTGGCACCATTGTCGGTTGTCAACGTGCCCGTCGCAGTTGAGTTGGTCGCGCTATAGCTCAGTCCAGTTGGAATGTAGTCAGCGATATCAATATCGTATGCATCAATGTTGCCTTGGTTGAAGACCTTGATGCTGAACTGCACTGGGTCACCAGGTGCAAACGGTCCAGCGCTAACAACTGTCTTCATCAACGCCAAGTCGAGCGCCAATGCGAATTCTGCCGGATCGTGATCATCTTCATCGTCTGCGTTGACGTCCGTATTCGCAACGTCTGCCAAGTTCAGATAGTCACGGGTTTCGTCGGTGTCATTGCCAAAGCCCAAGTCATTGTCACTGTCATTGGCAGTGTTGGTGTCTGGGAAGCTGTCAATGTCGTCGCCGCTATCGCTTGAAATTTCAGCTTCATTTCGATAGACCCCTTGTGAGGTGTCTTTCAATTGCGCTTTCAATTCAAGAATAATTTGATCCCCAATTTCAAGCTGGGTCGCGGCTGCCAAATTGAATGCAACCGTACCAGGCGCATTTGGATCAGTCGTGGCGTTGCTTTCGTCAACGGTCAAGTCAACACCAGTGCCGTTGTCGTTTGCCATCGCTGCTGAGCCAGCAACGTAGATCATGCCGACTGGCAATGTGTCAGTCACAGTGAATTCGCCAGAGCGCAATGCACCTTGGTTCATCACTGCAATGTGATAGGTCACGATGTCATCAATTGCTGCTGGAGCATCACCAACAATTACTTTGACCAACGCCAAGTCATAGTCTGGCAAGAAGAAGCCAGTGTCCATGTTGTGGTCAGTCCGACCAGCATCGCCAGCGTTGAAGACAATTTCGCCCAAGGCTGAGCCAAGGCCAAGTGAGTCAGCAACGGTTGCATCGTTGTCACGAATGTCGTCGTTGCCATCACCAATCGCTGTTGCTTGATCTACCGTGGTCAGCGTCAAGTCAGCTGGTGTTACGTTAGCAGGCAAATTAGAGGTCGTGCTTTCATCAAAGCGAATGACATAACCGTCTGTGTTTGGATCAAATCCTAAAATTTCGTCTGTGCGGAAATAGTAGTAGCCGTTTGCGTTGGTCGTCGTTGTGTTCAACAACGTACCAGCTGAGTCATACAAGCGTACGGTGACGCCTTCCAAAGAAAGCTCACCCGGATCTTGAATGCCATCGCGGTCAACGTCCAACCAAACGCGGTTCCCTACTTCTAGTGGCGCTGCTTGTGGTGGACAGAAGAGTTCCAAGTCACCCAAGCCCAATGCCTTTGCAGCATTGTTACCATTCGTGCGGAACACGTTGTAAGTGCGCAACTGGCTACCGTCATACGGGCTATTCCAGCGTACACCAGCAGAGTATGTCGTAGACGCATCCATCGTGGTGTAGACCAATTCGCCCGCACCTGGTGCGTAAGCGACCGCCCCATTCCCAGTGTCAGTGTGGCCAGAGTAGCCATCATCAAAGAACTGGGTTTCGTTACCGTCTGGACCAGGACCGCTGGTTTGCTTTTGACCGGTGTAAACAACATCGCCATTAGCGTTGACAGCGTCACCACCGTATTCCATTACCCACTTGCCAGCGTCCAAGTCGCGGTATGCCAAGTAGATTGAACCATCAGCCATGGTGCGGTACAAAGTAGATACACCAGCATCGTATGGATGACCGGTGTCATATTGAATTTGCATGGTCGAGCGATTGACAATCCCTAAGACCATTGAGCCATCATCGGTGAATTCCAAGTCGCTCAGAATTGGTTGTGAGTAACATGAAGCCGTACCAAGATTGATGATGGTATCAAAATCATTTGTCCATGGGCGGTACGTGTTACAAGCAGCGTTGCCATCTTGGTTCCAAGCGCCAACACCCTTGCGGAACATCAACTGTGAGTCGTAAACAACCTCAAAGCCATTTGGCGCTGAGTATTCGTATACATAGATATGAAGATCTTCACGCAGTTGTGAGGTTTCTGCAGTACAGGTAACCCCAACATACAGCTTGTCATTTGGTGCCCAAGACAATGCCCATGGTTGGTAGTCGTCTACGATTGCAACGTTATTTGCATCAGTAGAGTCGGTACAACCAGGATTTGGCACAACAACTGAGGTAACATCATCTGTTCCCAAGATTGGGCGTGGTGTGTCAGGATCAATCGCAGCTGCGCTAGCGTTCCAGTCCGTCAAGTCCATGGTGACCAGTTTCTTGTCGTGCAAGCTGATGACGTAAAGCGTGTTGTTGTCACGTGAAACGTCCAAGTCACCAAAACCACCGCGACCAGGACCTTCAAACCCTTCGGTATCCATCAACCAAGTTGGCAGACCGCGGTTTGTCCATGGACCTGGATCTACGTTGTAGCCAGCGGCACCAAGGTCAACCAACAATTGAGAGGTGTCTGTGTCTGGATCAGTCGCATAGATTGCACCGATGCCGTTTGGACCGTACCCATGCAAGCGCATGAGGAAGGTACTTGAGTAGATTTCGTTATTTGCGTCGTTGTAGGCAATCCCCCAAACCGTCCCGATTTGACCGTGAACTGCTTGGTAGCTATTGTTCCCACCTTCAGTGGTGTCGGTAATGTCTTCTGCGCTGTAAGGAATTGAAACAATGGTGTCAAACAATTGGTTTGCATCATCATCAAAGGCGCGTTCAACAAAACAGCTCGTGTGGATTTCACCACCAGCACATCCAACGCGGTATTCGCCAAGGACAGCAAAGTTGATGCGATCTCCAGCAGTCCCAAAGCGGACTGTACCATCGTTATCTGGGCCGCTAAACCCTGGCAAATACATGCCAAGATCTGCTTCTACGCGCACTACGCGGTCACTAGGAATGTTTGCCAAGGTGTAAACCCCGTCTTCATCCGTGACTGCAGATGACACTAGGTTATCGCTAGAGTCATAGGCGCGCACAGTGATGCCCGGCACCATGGGTTCAAACCCAAATTGTCCGTCACCATTGTCTTCCCAAATGTAACCAGTAATGGTTCCTGTTTGAGAATTAGGAGCAGCCCCTGGCGCAGCAATAGCAGCACCACGACCTGATTGCGCAAAAAAAGCGACGCTTAGTAATAAGGTCGCGATTGCGAATATTCGACTAAATCTTTTTGTATTGAGAGATGTCATATAAATAGGGATACGTTTTCGTTATGAAGATTACCGATACAAATACATTAAAAGGTTTTATAGCAAACCCTACTCTTATGATATGAGATTAGAGCTGTACAGGAGTCTAGAAACGATTGAGGATTCCTTGAGACGTAGAGGTTTCTAAACTAACCTATTCAAACTCAGGTTAGTAGACTTAAATCAAAACGCGATGCCAGTCATAACATCGCGTTTCTTTCCATTTATAAGATTGTCTTTTTGCTAAAACGCAGTTGAATCCTTACCTTTAGTTTTACGTAAAGTCCATCACCCAACGAACAAGGTTGATTGCTACCAAAAACGCGCCCTCCGTCCGAGACAATCGCCAGCCTGTCCGCAGCATCACAACCACCATAATTACTAGCGCACAAAGTAGATACAAGCTGCTCATCGCTGAGCCGTCTACTACCATCGGAGAAATTACTGCTGCTAACCCAAGCACACCTAGTAAATTGAATAAGTCTGACCCAATCAGGTTCCCAATTGAGATGCCGTGCTTGCCACGCAACACGCCCATTAGAGATGTTGCTAATTCAGGGGCAGAGGTGCCAGCGGCAACAATTGTTACCCCAATGACCCATTCGCTTAGACCAAAGTGACGCGCAATTTCACTGGCTGAGTCCACTAAATAATGGCCACTGATGACAATCAGCGCAATCCCAACAATCAGCATGGGAATATCAAATGCTTTGAACTCCCCTTCTGGAATTTCCTCAGCGGTATCACCACCATCCCGCACAATGAGCAAATAGCCAACGTAACTGATCAAGACTGCCAGCAGAATGCTGCCTTCAAGCGTCGTCAGCGACAGGTCACGCAACAGGAAAAGCAGCAAGATGGTCGTGCCAATGAGCATAGCTCCGTCACGTCGCACCAGCTTGCGAGACGTTGGTATACCAGCGACCAGTGCCACCCCTCCCAAGATAAACCCAAGGTTGAAGATATTTGAGCCAACGACATTCCCGACCGAGATATCGGACTGCCCGCCAAGGGCGGCGGCAATGGTCACGGCAAACTCTGGCGCAGACGTCCCGATAGCAACAATGGTGAGGCCGATGACCAGTTCAGACATCCCAATCTTGCGGGCAATGCGTGCCGCAGAGTCCACAATCCATGTGCCGCCCAACCACAGGCCGACAATACAAACAATAACAATTACACTATTTAGCAACATTTTGCGCTGTCTCCTACTCTAGAAGCCTAGTTTCATCACCGCATCGCTAAGCGATGGTTCACGACCAATCAGAGTGACTTCATCCCCTTCTTTCAAACGAGTGTAGCCATTAGGCAAAATCACATCCCCATCGCGGGTGACATCTAAGAACAATACGTCATTAGGTAGGCGTACGTCGCGCACTAGTTGACCGTCGATATCAGGATTGCTCACCGTCACCTGCACCAATTCACGCCCTGAATCTTGATGCAGCAGGATTGCAGCAGATTGTGGTGCACGTACGGTTTGCTCAAGCAAATTCACCATTGCCGATGTTGGATCCACCACTAACGCGCCAAATTCACTGAGCGCATCTGATTGGCTCAAGTCATTTGGCCGCACCACTTGGCGTGTAATGCCACGCTTGTAAGCCAGCTCTAGCGCTTTCAAATTGTCAGCATCGTCAGCTAATAGCGTCACGACTGCATCGGTTGTGTTGGTAATAAGCTCAGCCATCGTGTCTTCAGTAATGGCCGAGACGTAGTGCACTGGCACATCCGTTTCTTGAAAGTGCGCCACATGCTCTTGGTCTGTGTCTGCCAATGCCACCTGCCAGCCCGACCCTTGTAATGAACGCGCTAGTTCCAAAGACTGGTCTTCAATCCCGAGGATCAATACATTGCGAACTGAGTCCGTGCCGTGTGCTTCGGGCAAGTTGGCTTCACCTACCCGTTTCAACGCTTCTTTTAAGAACATTGGGCCAAAAATTTCATTGAGCACGACCACTGAAATCACCATTGTGGAGAAGGCATCCCCTAAGACAGGGAATTCGACGGCAACTTCGCGCGCTAGCCCCAGAGCAATCCCCGCTTGCGTAATCAGCGCTAAGCCGGCAAACCGCGTAAATGCTTTGGGTTCGCCAGCAAGCTTACTGCCAACAAACGCCCCAAGATTGATGCCTAAAAAGCGGATGAAGAACAACGCCAGCGCCACTGGTAATGTTGCCAGCAAAATGTCCAGCTTCAAGCCGACACCAGTCAATGTGAAGAAGGCCACATACACTGGTGAACTAATATTGTGCAAGATCTCTTCAAACGGCTTGCGTGATGTCGTGTAGTTTGTAATGTAGAACCCACCGATCAATGCAATCAGCAGCGGTTCCGCATGCACCTGAATGAGCATGCCTTTGGAGATTGCTGTAAGCCAGTGTGACCCTGCAAAAATGCCATACCCTAACAATAAGATTGCAGCAGCCTTGATCAAATTGTGGAACGGCGCACTCAACACAGCGTGCAAAATAAGACCCGTCAACGCCCCGGCAACAATCGCAAGACCGAGGTCAACGACTAGTAACAGCAAAAACGTTGGACTAAATCCAACACCTGTCATGATGGCAGATGACACTGCGACCGCTACCGCGAACAACACAATGATCACCACATCCATTGAGACGGTAACACCCAGCAGCGTGCGAGTGAAATTCCCTTTTGCCTTGACTTCCTTAATAACAGCAATCGTTGAGGGCGGAGAAAGCGCGAGCAAAATCGTGCCACCTAAAATTGCCACTGCGAGACGTTGTGTCACTGGCATTTCTGCCGTAAACGGGATGTAGTTTGTTAATACGAAGAGTGACACCCCACCAAGCGGCAGTGCAATCAGCAGGACTAAGCCCAAAATGCGGCTGATACTGCCAACCCGTGAGCGAATTTCTTTTATATAAAGCTCACTGCCTGCAACAAAGGCAATCACGCCCAGTGACACTTCGTCGATCCAACGCAAGTCTGCTGCGGCGGTTTTAGGTAACAATTCCAAAATAAAAGGGCCAGCCACTGCACCTGCCAATAAATAGCCGGTAATGTAGGGTAGCCCAATCGCTGAAAACCACTGTCCAATTTTTTTAGCAGCCAACGCCACGATGAGAAAGCTGAACGTCAGCAAAATTAGTTCTGTCATGTAAAAGAGACTCCTGTAACTTACACATAAATTCTAGAGTTTTTCACACAGCCTCATAAGCGCAGAGCAGCTTCTTTTCGGAGTCACGAATGGCGTATGCGCAAACAAGCCATTTGGCCTATTCATCTGAGTAACTAGCGGGTAGACGTGAACGCTACTCTCAGGTAGTCTCAAAGTAGTCAAATTTGTGGCTGATATTGCTGACAAGCACCTCTATTTATGAACACGAACATTTCCGTTATTCTGATTGACGACCACGACTTGGTAAGGGAAGGCACCCGCCAATATCTTGAACGGTCAGACTGCATTACAGTCGTCGGTCAAGCAAACGATGGGTTTTCAGCCCAAACCGTAGTGTCCGAGCATAAGCCAGATGTTGCCATCGTGGATATCAAAATGCCGAACCAAACAGGTATTGAATTAACGGGTTGGATTCGCGCTAATTGCCCCGATACACGCGTGATTGTGCTGTCTGCTTATGATGATGACCCTTATATTGTGGCGGCCTTGGAAGCTGGCGCAAGCGGTTATTTGCTGAAGAATACGTCTCCGGTGCAGCTCATTGAAGCAGTAAAGAATGTTGCCCAAGGAGGCTCAGCACTTGATCCGTCACTAACAGCAAAAGTGATGGGCTTAGTCGCTGGCAACAATCGCAACGATACAGATGCAAACGGAATCGAGTTGGAAGAAGCGCTGTCAGGTCGAGAGCTTGAGGTGCTACACTTGACGGCTAAGGGAATGACGAACAAAGAAATTGGATACCAACTCAGCATTAGTAACCGCACCGTACAAGGCCATCTGCGAAAAATTTTCACCAAGCTCGATGTCAATTCACGTACAGAAGCAGTCACCAAAGCGCTTTCGCTAGGATTGATGGAAGTTAGTAGTGTTCAAGAATAAAACGCCAGCAGCGCGCATTGAACTGCTGATTATTTTTCTAATCGCGTTAGTTGTCGCGATTTCTGAGCTGTATATTGACTCTGTTCAGAAACTAGTCGTCTGGATGGCACAGAATGAAGCCCTCCTCATGACGGAATTGGTCAGTTTTGTCACTGTGCTTGCCGTCGGATTTGCCATTTATGCATGGCGACGCTGGCGCGAGACAACAGCATTACAAGCTGAAAAAGGTCAATTAGAGCAAAAGGTTGGCCGAGAACAAGACGCGCATCAAGCCATGCGCAGCTATGCCGATGCTGTTACCCGCGGCCAAGAAGCCGAACGTCATCGGCTAGCACGCGAGCTGCACGATGACACCATCCAACGCCTCATCGCCCTGCACCAGCGCGTCGAGCTGGCTGCATTTGACTATGCCAGCGCCCCAATTGCTAATGATCTCAAAACCATTGAAACATTGTTAGATGGCACGATTGGCAACGTTCGCCGTGTCATTCGAGAACTGCGCCCTACTTACCTAGACGAACTTGGGCTGGTGCCAGCCTTACGAACACTCGTAAAAGACACGCGCGAACAAGGCGATGAGCTCGTTGAGTTTGACGTGGTTGGCAAAGAAGTTCGGCTCAGTGAGGCCGTTGAACTCGCCTTTTATCGTATTACGCAAGCCGCATTGAGCAACATCAGACAGCATGCAGAAGCGTCACAGGTTGGCGTGGTGCTGGAATTTGCACCCCAATTTGTATGTCTCACCATCGCAGATGACGGCAAAGGATTCGATATTCCAAATCAACAAATCTTAGTCAGTGGCGACCATTTTGGACTACTCGGCATGCAAGAGCGTGCTGAACTCATCAACGCAGAGTTTTCAATCAAGTCTGCTATTGATGAAGGGACAAACATTGTCTTGAAGTTGCC
>JAHDBS010000114.1 GCA_020630225.1 Anaerolineales bacterium
AGGCGCTTGGTGTGGACAAGCGCCTCTTTGTTGCTAGATAAGGGTCTTAGCTAATGCCACCCAAATATTCGAGGTAGCGGGCTTCGTTGAGACCGTGCCAAGCTTGAATGCCGTCCTTGAAGGAACGCCATTCTTTCAAAATGCTGTTGAAGTCAGTGTCTTCTTGCGCGATTTCATCTAGCAATGCGTCGGATGCTTCCTTAGAGGCATTCATGACATCATCACTAAATGGGCGCATTTCCACATCAGCTTCTTCCAAAATGGTCGCTAATGCAGGAACGTTCTTCGCATCGTAGCGAGCCAACATGGTCATGTTCGCTTCGTACGCAGCGGTCTTCACAATTTCTTGGTAGACCTCTGGCAATTCATTCCAAGCATTGAGGTTGATTTGAACTTCTAGAGAGGGGCCTGGCTCCCACCACCCTGGATAGTAGTAGAACTTAGAGACCTTGTGGAAACCCATCGTGAGATCATCGTAAGGGCCTACCCATTCAGTTGCATCAATTGCGCCTGTTTGCAGCGCTTGGAAAATTTCACCACCAGGCAAGACCTGAACGGTCGCACCTAGTTTGTCCATTACGCGACCACCCAAACCTGGGATCCGCATTTTCAGACCTTCCAAGTCTTTCGCACTGTTGATTTCTTTATTGAACCAACCACCCATTTGGGCACCAGTATTACCAGCAGGGAATTGAATGACGCCAAAACGTTCTTTGTAGAACTCTTGCATCAATTCCAAACCGCCGCCTTCATACAGCCAAGCGTTTTGTTGGCGAGCCGTCAACCCAAATGGAATAGCAGTCCCAAATGCCGTTGAGTTTGCTTTCCCAACGTAGTAGTAAGATGCAGTGTGACCAACGTTGACAGACCCTTCTTCAACAGCGTTCAACACTTCCAAACCGCCAACCAATTCACCAGCAGCACGGGCAACAATGTTGAATTTGCCACCTGTCATGGCAGACACGCGTTGGGCAAAGGTTTCAGCACCACCAAAAATGGTGTCGAGTGACAGCGGCCAACTGGTTGCAACTTCCCAAGAAATTTCAGGTAAGCCGCTATCTTGTTGTACTTCTTCGGCTAATTCTTCAGCAGCAGGGGCAGCTTCTGGGGCAGCAGGTGAGCCACTAGCACAAGCAGCCATACCCATTGCAGTGGCACCTGCAACAACGCCTTTACCAGCTAGGTTCAGGAACTCTCTTCTATCCATAATGTTTTCCTCCAGAAAGAACTAAGGTGAGAGATAAAGTTATTTAGCTCGAGACGAGCCATTTATTTCATCGATGTCGTACAACAAAACGTCATCGTTAGAAATTATGGTTAGTTGGCTTATGTGGTCGTCAGGTGGCTAACCAACGACCAATTCATCAAACGCGTCCTTGTAAGATGAACCAAACCCAAGCAATGCCATTAATCACCAGTAACGCAATCCCTTCTTTGCGGCTTAGTTTCCACCCGCTACGCATCAGGAATGCAGTGATCAGCATTTGAATTGTTAAGTAAATAAGGCTGAGTGATTCGCCCGGCTGTAGTCTTAGTGGGCTAGCCGCTTGACTGACCATTCCTGCCACCCCTAAAACGCCCAACACATTGAAAATATTACTGCCAAGCAAATTTCCAAATGAAATTTGTTCATGGCCGCGCACAACCGCCACAATTGAAGTGACCGCTTCTGGTGCAGATGTCCCAGCTGCAACAACAGTAACGCCAATTGCCCACGGCGAAAGTCCCGCCACCGTTGCCAAGTCTACAGAAGATGAGACCAAATATTGCCCACCTAAGACAATGAGCGTTAGCCCAATGAGCAACACAGGCAACGTCTTCCAATCAAAATTCCCTTCAGGAATTTCGTCTTCATCGAACTCCCGATTGATGAAGAGGTAGACCAAGTAGGCAATCAGCCCAAAGAACATAATGCCCCCTTCAATGCGGTCAAGTACGTTGTCACGCATGAAGAAAATGAGCAGCAATGTGCTTGCCACCAGCACCCCACCGTCACGCAATACAATCTTGCGTGAGGTTGTAATGGCAGTAATACAGACAACCGTCCCCAAAATAAAGCCCATATTGAAAATGTTCGATCCAACAACATTTCCAATAGAAATTGCGCTTTGTTGCTGTACAGCGGCTTGCACAGTTACTGCAAATTCTGGAGCTGAGGTGCCCATCGCAACAATGGTTAGGCCGATCACCATCTCAGACATCCCAATGCGACGCGCAATTTTTGAAGCAGCCTCTACAAACCAGTCAGCGCCAAACCAAAGCGCCAAAATGCTGAGGATGACAATCACAATGTCAATAATAATTTCTGTCATTAAAAAACCACGGGTGATGGTGTAACTATATGGTGATTTACCAAACGCAGTGTTGGTTCCAGTTGTGTGACGTCCTTAATCATTACGATTATATTAATAAATCGCTAAAATGACAGTTATCCGAAAGGCTTTTTTCAAAGTGACCAATATTGTTGCCATAAACGCTAGCTTTTCCAGCCAGCTAGGCACCCTTGGAATACCAGACATCATATGATTTCAGACTTCTTTGCCGACCTTCGGCGCACTGTCGGTGGAGACATCCGCACCGATGAAACCAGTCGCATTCTCTATAGCACCGACGCCAGCTTATATCAGGTCATGCCGCACGGTGTTTGCTTCCCACGCAACGCGGATGAAGTCACGGCAATTGTTGCGCTAGCAGGTCAATATGGTATGCCCATTGTGCCACGTGCTGGCGGTACTGGGCTAGCTGGCCAAACCGTGAATGAAGCACTGATTCTGGACTTCTCACATCATATGAATCAGGTCTTGGAGGTGAACACCGAAGAACGCTGGGCACGGGTACAACCCGGCTTAGTCTTTTCGCAAATGAATGCCGCGCTCAAGTCACAAGGGCTTATGTTCGGCCCGGACCCTGCCAGTGGAAATCGCGCAGGACTGGGGGGGATTGTCGGCAATAATGCGACAGGTAGTCATTCCGTTATTTACGGCATGGCAGTGGATCATGTCCTAGACACCCAAGTGGTGCTGTCGGACGGCACGCTGACTAACTTTAGGGCACAGGCAGCGGACAGCTTGCCTTTTCTAGCGCAAAAAGCAGGCATCGAAGGGGCAGCTTACCGTGAACTCATGCATATTGCGGCTGACCATGCGGAAACCATTCGCAACGGTACTCCGAAACACTGGCGGCGCTGTGGGGGCTACAACTTATTCAAATTCGTCGATGGCATTCCAGAATCGCCCTATCGTCGTCGAGATCACGGGCAGTTTAGCTTAGCGCAACTGATGTGCGGCTCTGAAGGCACATTGGGAGTGATGACCGAATTCAAGCTCAATCTTGTGCCTACGCCAAAACAGACCGCGCTCGCCATTTTGCATTTTGACGACGCCTACACCGCCTTAGATGCAACACAAATCGTCTTGCAAACGCACCCAACCGCTGTTGAATTGCTAGATCATTACACTATGGCGCTGTGTCGCACGCAGCCTGCCTATCGCAAACTCTTGGACACCTTTGTTGAAGGGCTGCCCAACACCGTGCTCATTACCGAATACTACGGAGCCGACACAGCTGAACTCGAGCACAAAATAGGTTCGCTGCAACAACACTTGAAACAAAGCGGGGTCAATGTTACTGGTTGTGTACCACTGCTGACACCTGCGCAGCAGGCACCTGTTTGGAAAGTCCGCAAAGCCGGCCTTGGCCTGATCATGAGTAAACGCGGTGATTTCAAGCCTGTGGCATTTATTGAAGACACTGCCGTGCCAGTCGAACATCTCGCAGACCACATTACCCAATTAGGTAACTTCTGCGAAAGCCTAGAGGTACCCATGGTGTACTACGCCCATGCCAGCGGTGGCTGTATGCACGTCCGGCCTATGATCAACACCAAAGTTGCTGACGGTCTCGACAAAATGCAGCAAATTAGTGAGTTCACCTTGCAACTCGTACGCAAGTACGGCGGGGCATTTTCCAGTGAACATGGCGATGGTCGCGCCCGCAGTTGGCTAAACGCACGCATGTTTGGCCCAGAACTCTATGGCCTATTCAAAGACGTAAAACAGACCTTTGACCCTGACAACATTTTCAATCCCGGCAACATTGTAGATGCCCCAGCAATGACCGAGAACTTGCGCTTTGGCACTGACTATTCCAACGTCACCTTCACTGAGACGCTCGACTTTAGTCATGACCAAGGCTTCAATCGCGCCGTGGAAATGTGTAACGGTGCGGGGGTCTGCCGCAAGCTAGAGGGCACCATGTGTCCGCCTTATATGGTCACCCGCGAAGAAGAGCACAGCACCCGTGGCCGTGCCAACATGCTGCGCGCTGCCATCACTGGAAAAATCCCAGCTGACCGACTTACCCAGCAGCGCATGTACGACACCATGGATCTATGCGTTGCCTGCAAAGCCTGCAAAACCGAGTGCCCGTCTTCAGTAGATATGGCGAAAATCAAAATGCAGTTTTTGCATAACTACCAGCAGGTGAATGGCACCCCATTGCGTGCAAAGGTGTTTGGCAATATTCATCGCATCAATCGGGTGCTGAGCGGGCCAATGGCACCGCTGGTAAATTGGGGTGGAAAATTACCCGTGACAAAATGGCTCAATGAGGCCCTGCTGGGCGTTGGCAAAAATCGCACGTTGCCACAGTTTGCGCGTCAAAGTTTTACGCAGTGGTTTGCAACCCGCCAAACAGCCCATACTAGCGACCATAAAGTCGTGTTGTTCAATGACACCTTCAACACGTATAACGATCCACAGATTGCCATTGCCGCCACGCAAGTATTAGAAGCAGCCGGATTTGAAGTTCTTTTGCCACAGCACAATTGTTGTGGCCGCCCACTACTATCCAAAGGGTTGCTAGCTGAAGCTAAGGCGCTGGCGAATGACACCATTGAGCGGTTGTATGACTTCGCAAGTCAAGGTATTCCCATTGTTGGCCTAGAACCGAGCTGTTTGCTTTCTTTCCGCGACGATTATCACTATCTGATTGCAGACAATCCAAAACTAGCAGCGGTGTCAGACAACGCCTTCTTGTTCGAGGAGTTTATTGCCAAGCTAGCCGATGAAGGCACGCTCAATTTGGAGTTCAAGACCGATGCAAAAACTGTTCTGTTACACGGACACTGTCATCAAAAAGCGCTGGCAGGGACAGAGACAGCAAAGAAAGTGCTGGCCTTACCTGGCTACACCGTGACCGAAGTCGATTCAGGCTGTTGTGGCATGGCGGGGTCTTTCGGTTACGAAAAAGAACATGTTGAAATCTCATTGAAAATGGGAGAACGCGCTCTTTTCCCAGCGGTGCGGGCAACGCCAGCAGACACCATTATTGCAGCAGCTGGCACTAGCTGTCGCGAGCAAATTTATGACGGCACAACTCGTCTAGCCAAGCATCCAGCAGAGGTGCTAAACAATGCATTAGCAGCTAGAATAGCAGCCTAATCCTTACCTAGCTACCCTACAGTTTCACAGAGTTATGTTGTCGTAATCGCTATCGTTGTCGTATTCGTAATCGATAAGACTCAAAATAACCCCAAAATGCAGCATTTTCTGTCCTACAATGCCAAGCTGACAGTTGCAAATGTGCTGTCACCGATCGATTACGATAGCGATTACGACTACGATTACGAGCAAACTCGCAGCTTTTTGAAAGTGTAATGTGCCTAATCCTTATCACACTTGAGGAACCATCATGCGTAAACAATCTGATGCAAAACTTCAGCGGTACCCTGCCGTTAGTGACCTGTATAAACTCGCCAAAAAGCGCATTCCGCTCATCGCTTGGGAATATCTCGACATGGGCACCGGCGAAGATGTCGCCCTCACGCGCAATCGCACGGGGCTAGACCGGATTACGCTCTTGCCCAAATTCATGATGGGCGCGCAAACCCAAAATACAACCACTGAACTGTTTGGGCACACCTACACAGTCCCATTTGGCGTGGCTCCGGTTGGGCTAACCGGCCTTATGTGGCCGGACGCTGAAATCATCTTGGCGGAAGCAGCCGCGCAGTATGGCTATCCATACTGTCTAAGTACAGCTGCCACACAGACCCCAGAAACCATCGGTAAAGTCGTGGGCGAGATGGGTTGGTTCCAACTGTACACACCACGTGATGAAGACATTTGTGATGATCTATTACTACGCGCAAAAGACAGTGGCTTTCACACGCTAGTCGTCACGGCAGACATTCCTGCCTCTAGTCGTCGCGAGCGCACTGCCCGCGCGGGGCTGCGCATTCCACCCGAGATTACGCCAAACTTTGTCTGGCAAGCTGCCAAACGCCCCGCTTGGACAGTCGCAACGTTGACAAAAGGGCTACCGCGCCTGCGCACGGTTGAAAAATATGCCGATGCCACTGACATCCGTAACGCAGCGAAGTTCGTTGGCGAACGCTTTGGCGGGAATTTGTCGTGGGAATATTTGAAACGCATCCGCGATGCGTGGGATGGACCAATTATTTTGAAAGGGCTTTTGCATCCTGAAGATGCAGAAACCGCAATTTCATTAGGCATTGAAGGCATTGGCGTCTCGAATCACGGTGGCCGTCAGCTCGATGCCGCTCCAGCCGCCATTGATGCCTTAGCGCCAATTGTTGAACAAGTAAATGGCCGCGCCAAGATCATTTTTGACAGCGGCATTCGTTCCGGTCTAGATGTAATTCGGGCTTTGGCATTAGGGGCTGACTTTGTGCTCTGTGGCCGCGCGTTTATGATGGGCGTTGCCGCCTTTGGTGAGTTAGGCGGGGTTCACACCACTGAAATTCTGCAGGCCGACTTGAAAACCAACATGGCGCAGCTTGGCGTGCAAACCGTAGCAGAGATCAAAGCACTAGAACCGATCATTGCCGAGCATTAGACCTAACGCCATGCTTGAACAACTCAACAACACCTTTGCCATTCCTGATCATGTGATCTTCCAGACTGGTGCTGGAGACCGCCCCGTTGCAGTGCTGCAAAATCAATATGGGCAGGCAACAATTTCAATCTATGGCGGTCACGTCTTGACCTACACCCCAAATGGGCAAACGCCAGTGCTGTGGGTCAGCAAACACGCCAAATATGAAAACGGCATCGCCATTCGCGGCGGTGTGCCGATTATTTTCCCGTGGTTTGGTAGCCACCCAAGCGACAGCACAAAGCCGTCACATGGGTTTGCGCGACGCACTGATTGGCACGTCCAACACACCAATCAGCATGCAAATGGGTCTACTGAAATCTGTCTTGCGCTAACGCCAACTGAATTTACCCAATCCCTTTGGGCGCATGACTTTGTATTACAAGTCACTGTCATCTTAGGAGCCAAACTTGAAATTGCCATGATTTGGCAAAACCTAAGCGACACGCCAATGAGTGTCACCAATGCGTTGCATACCTACTTTGCTGTTGCTGACAGCACCCAAGTGACTATCAAAGGGTTAGAAAACATCCCTTATTTAGACCAGCTAGCTGCGATGCAGCGCCAGCAAAGCGCTAAACCCATTCAGATTTCAGCAGAAGTCGATCGGATTTATCTTGAAAGCGCCGCTCAAATTGAGATTATTGATCCGGGATTGGCGCGCACCATTCATATCACGAAGCAAGGCAGCCAAAGCACGGTTGTGTGGAACCCGTGGATTGCAAAGTCCGCCCGAATGTCAGACTTTGGCGATTTGGAATATCGCGAGATGGTGTGTGTAGAAGCAGCTAATATTGATGATGCCACAGTAACCCTTGCGCCAAATGACAGCCACGAAACGCGGCAAATCATCTCAGTTTCTCCGCTCAATGCTGGATAGCGCCAGCCTCGCTCCGCACTCAAAACAACTGAACAAACAAAAAAGAACACTTGATCTAATCGAGTGTTCTTTTTATAATCCACTCAACATCCCCCTGTGACGCATTGTCACAATACTCAACCCAACAAAGGTGACATCATGAGCGAAACTGCAATGGACCTTGTCGCGTTAGGAAACGCATTGGAAATGTTTGTTCAACAGACTGTTCCAGCCGCTAGTACGGTGTCCAAATATGGCGGGTTACTATTCACACTGAAGCCAGAGAAAAAAGAAGGACAGTTTTGCGGAGTATTTCTCTCCAGCAAACATGCCAAGCTCTCTTTTGGAAAAGGTTACTTATTAGATGACCCAGAAAGCATGTTGCAAGGCAATGGGAAATACCGTCGCCATATCAACTTTGCGCCAGGCGATACGTTTCAAACTGCATATATTGAAATGCTCATCCGCCAAGCTGCGGAACGCTCATAAATTGCCTTGTTGACATGTAAGAGGTCAGCTGGAGTTAAACAAAAAACGCCACCTATAGGGCAGCGTTTTCATTTTCATGACAGTTGCAAATTTACTTAGTCTTTCCCAATTTGTGATCTCGCAAACAGCACAATCCCGAGCATTACAATTTCAGGAATAAATGCCCGCATTGACCCTGCGCTAGAGCCATCCATCACCAATCCAACCACACGACCCAGCAACATCACGCCGAGAAATATAAGTAAAAAGTGAAATGGCTCATGTAGTTGACGAATAGCGACAGCCAAAGACATCAACGCAATCCCGAGCCAAAGCCCCCCAATCCAAGCGCGGATAGTAGTCGGGCCAACAACAGCATCTGCTGCGGTCAGACCAAGTCGCACCTGTTGCAGGTCACCTTGCGGCACAAACATAAAGGTAAAGGCCATGTAAAGCGTAATCAGCGCCATAATTCCCATTAGCACTCTTGCTGCAATTTTCATCAGTCGTTTTCTCCTTTGTCAATATGACAACGCGTCAGGTGACGCAATTTATCATCAACACTTGTTGATGTTCCCTACACTAATATTTACCTGTTGGCGCTGGTTTTACTGGAACCTGAATTTCCAACACAGCTTCATGCACCTGCTCCAAAGATGGTGCTTGCACAATAAATACCTCACGAATCGGACCTGCTATTCGATAGTTATTGGCAATTAGCCATTGGCCTAAATTGGCATATCCGGCGTATCCGTTTTCCACACCGCCAACGCGCGTAAAGCACGCGACTGTTTCCACGGCAGGCAATATTGACATTTCTAATTTATGCCCAGATGGTAGCTCAAACGGCGTTTCAACGGCGGCATTCAGTAAATACCCTAGTTCAATATCGGCATCGGTCAAAATAATGCCGTCTTCATGCAAAACCACCACAAAATGACCAACGGCTTCCGCATCTAAGACAGTCGGTAGCACAGCATTAATTTCC
This sequence comes from Anaerolineales bacterium, assembly GCA_020630225.1. Classification (GTDB taxonomy): domain Bacteria; phylum Chloroflexota; class Anaerolineae; order Anaerolineales; family UBA6668; genus JAHDIM01. Next base: position 9,213 of record JAHDBS010000114.1, read on the forward strand.
AACCGATGCTTCACTGCCTGTCTAACGTTGGCGCACTTGAACCGAAAGCCATAGAACGGCTGAGCCGGTAAGTCTCGCAATTCAATTTTGCCTGGAATAAAAACACCATCTTGATCAATCTGATTCAGACGCGCCTCTATGTTGCCAAGCTGATCCATTTGCTGCTGCACCTCTTGCTCAATCTGGGCTTTACGTAAGGTAAGCATGCCGCGAATTTCATCCACAGATACATCTTCCAGCACAAGCTGTCGGATCTGATCTAAAGATAGACCAAGCTCTTTGAGTGCAAGTATGCGATTGAGTTCAATAAGTTGGGAAGCGTTGTAATAGCGATACCCCGACACAGGATCGGTATATTCCGGTTGAAATAAACCAATGCGGTCGTAGTAACGTAACTGCGTAATGGCAGTTTGCGCGATTCTGCTAAATTCCCCTATTCGAAACATAATGTCCTGCTGCTGGGGATTGTAAAGTCTCGAGTAGGTGGAGAGTCAAGACTTTATAAAGAAAAATCTACCGCAGCAACAATTGTGGCGTTGCATCTATCGCTGAGCTGTTCAGCGATAAGGGTATATTTACTCAGCGTCGTCGGATAGGCCGAGTGTGGTTTCCCAACGCTTAAGAATGAGGCTAGACACAGTTTTCTTATGGGCTTCTAGTGTGCTGATTTTGTTATAAAGCAATGTCCGCAAATGCGTCACATCACGGGCCCAGACTCGCACAATGGCGTCATAGTCACCTGTAACGTTCATGACTTCTACCACCTCTGGAATTGCCAATAATTGGTCAGCAAAGGCATCAAAATCATGTTCTTGGTCGGCTTCAACGTGTACCAACGCATGAATATGATGACCTAACTTCAACGGATTTACTTCAACCCGATAGCCAGTGATGACCCCAGCCTCCGTCATGCGATTGATCCGATCACGGATTCGCGTGTGCCGCTGATCTAGCTGTCGCCCAATCTCTACATTCGTCGCGCGCCCATCGGCCTGCAACAGTTTTAGAATTTGAAGATCTAACTCATCCAATGTTTCCATAAAGACTCTACACAACTAAATATTTCACAAAACAAGACTCTTTTACAAAAACAATATGTATAATCGAGCCGTATAACCAAAAATATTTACACACCTCACATTATGAAAGCAGTCACAGAACTTGTATTAGACAAACTCATGCAGCGCTATATGGAGCGCGTTCCAGATGTGCAAGGCATTTTGAATGCAATGATAGCGGAAGGCATCATTACTAACGCCAGTGACGTTGAAAATGACCATATTGCCTTTCGAACAATGGGTGTGCCGCTGCTGGGCATTCAAAGCTTAGAAAAGATTTTTGGACATTTTGGATATCAGCGCCGCGATTACTATTACTTTGAAAAGAAGAAGCTAGACGCCTATTGGTATGCGCCCCCTCATCCAAGCATGCCACGTATTTTCATTAGCGAACTACGCGTGCGAGAGCTATCGACAGAAGCACAATCCATTATCCATTCCTATACAGATGAAGTCACCTCAGACCCTATTGCAGACATTGACCTCAATACTGCAACTGACGTAGATGCATTTCTGCACAAGCCACTCTGGCGTTTACCAAAGCTAGCTGATTATTTACGACTGCAAGCAGAGTCTGAATACGCTGCATGGGTCATCTATAACCGTTATTACCTCAATCATTACACCATCTCTGTGCACAATTTACCAGAGGGCTACAACACCATTGCGCAGTTCAATGCATTTTTGAAAGCGAAAGGATTTACGCTGAATAAAGCTGGCGGAGAAATGAAAATCTCAAAAGATGGTCTGCTGATCCAAAGTTCAACCGTTGCTGAAATGCTAGACGCAACCTTTGCAGATGGGGATGTTCACAGTATCTCTGGGTCATACGTTGAGTTCGCAGAACGCCGTTTGAAACCTGAATACGCCCACCTGACAAATGGCACTGTCAAACGAGAGCATCGGCGTGACGCGTTTGAAGCAGGCAACGCGGACAAGATTTTTGAGAGTACGTATAGCGAACAGACGAGTTTGCGTGCTGGCTAGCGATAGCTGAGCCTACTCCAAAAGCCAGTTTTTGTCAGTCAGAATTTTGCCGTCCACATTGGTAGACATCACCACAGAGGTATTGGTTGTGCCAATATGCGAGACTTCGCCAATGAAACGCTCCATCTCTTTGATGTCTTGCACGACAATTTTGAG
>JAHDBS010000115.1 GCA_020630225.1 Anaerolineales bacterium
TTTCGTTTGGACCAGAAATTACCAATGCACTAGCAATGCGGATTGGGTCGCCAGCAGCGACTTCCACACAACCAATAGCGTCGTCACAAGCCATTTCTTCCATGACTTCTTCGACAGCTTCTTCAACTTCTTCTGCTGCTTCTTCAGCGCCGTCAGCAACGTCTTCTGCAACTTCGGCTACGTCTTCAGCAACCTCTTGTACAGCTTCGTTGACTGCATCTTGTGCTTCACTGCTACAAGCAGCTAACACAACAGCGCTAAGCACGAATGCGCTTAGCAGCAACATCAGTTTATTCAATTTCATTTGGTCTTCTCCATTGATTAGATGAATTTGATTTTGGGCTGTATTTTTATTTTTGTATAGCCCGCGCACAATATTATGACAGGGGAGCTTTTTCGGCAACGAAATTACCGCAAAAAACCTTGTGCGTTGTCTAAACACCACAATTTATGCCGCACTCAAGAATGCAGACGCTAACGATTCCCTTAATATTGAGAGGAAACAGAACATTTGCACCAAATGTTCTATAGCGGTTTTATAATGTATGCGCACTATGGCCGCAAAAGCAAAACTCCAACCCATTCTAGACACGCTTCCCACTAAGCCTGGCTGCTACCTTATGAAGGATGCTGCCGGCACTATCATCTATGTCGGGAAAGCCATCAATTTGCGCAATCGCGTTCGGTCTTACTTTCACGCCTCTGCCAACCACAATGGCAAGACTCGCGAATTAGTCAAACGTATCGACAATATTGAATGGATTGTGCAGCCTACAGAGTTGGAAGCGCTCTTGCTGGAATACAACCTAATCCAGAAACACAAACCGCGTTATAACGTGCGCTGGAAGGATGGCAAGCAATACCCATACATCAAAGTAACGTGGGCTGATGACTTCCCGAAAGTACATGTCTCTCGCCGCATGGTACAAGACGGTTCCCGCTATTTCGGTCCATACACGAGCGCTTGGGCTGTGCACCAAACGCTGGATATTTTGCGAAAGGTATTTCCTTATCTCACTTGTGATCGCACGATTACCGGCCAAGATGAGCGAGCCTGTCTCTACCACGATATCAAGCTCTGCAACGGCCCTTGTATAGGGGCGGTAGATCGGGCTGAGTATCGCGAGATGATCCAAGATTTGTGCGACTTTTTACAAGGCCGAACGGATCACATCATCAAAGACATCAAGGCTGAAATGGAAGTGGCTGCGGAGAACTTACAATTCGAACGCGCAGCGGCCTTGCGTGACCAAATGGTGGCGCTTGAGCGCGTCGTGGCAAAACAACGCGTGGTCGGCAGCGACCAAACCGATTCAGATGTCATCGCATTTGCGCGCGACCGTAATGACGCCTGTGTGCAAGTCTTCTTCATTCGTGGTGGCAAGCTAATTGGCCGCAATTACTTTGTAATGGAAGGTGCTGCTGAAGAAGATGACCAAGAAGTGATGGGCGCTTTTGTCAAACAGTTCTACCGGCAAGCCACGATGGTGCCACCCGAAGTTCTGCTGCCTAACGAGATCGCCGAAGGCCAAATCATTCAAGAGTGGCTCAAAGATCAACGGGGGGGCAAGAAAGTGTCGCTACATGTCCCGCAGCGCGGCAAGAAGCGCGATTTGGTCAAAATGGCGTCCGAAAACGCATCTGAGATTTTGACTACGCTACGCGCCCAATGGGATGCTGACACCCACAAGCAAGAAATGGCGTTAGCCGAACTGCAAAAGGCCTTCAATATGGATGCGCCGCCAAGCCGTATTGAGTGTTACGACGTTTCAAATACGCAAGGCACCAACTCGTATGCCAGCATGGTGGTGTTCCATCAAGGAACGTCTTCAAAGAAAGACTATCGGCGATTCAAGATCAAAACAGTCGTTGGGCCTAACGACTTTGAAAGTATGCGTGAAGCACTTACACGGCGCTTCAGACGCTGGCAAGATGCACTGGCGAAACGAGACAATCTCGGCCCTGGTGAAAAAATTGACGAGTCTTTCGCACGCCTCCCAGAGCTACTAATTGTCGACGGTGGTAAGGGTCAACTTGGGGTCGCAACCGAAGTCTTGAAAGAATTTCACTTACTAGACCGTATTGTTTTGACTGGTCTTGCGAAGCAACACGAAGAGCTTTACATCCCTAACCACAAACATCCGATTGTTTTGCCACGCCGCTCACAAGGCTTATTCCTTGTCCAGCGCGTCCGAGATGAAGCGCACCGTTTTGCCTTAGCAGCCCACCGCAAAGAACGCTCTAAGGTCGGGTTAGCATCACAGTTAGATGGTATTCCAGGCATTGGCCCGTCCCGCCGCAAGTCATTGCTCAAACGCTTTGGCTCTATTGATGGCATCCGCAATGCCACCATGACGGAATTGCAGCAAGTACCGGGGATGAACAAGAAGGCTGCCGCTGCAATCAAAGAGCATTTGTAGAGCTGCTCGCCTGACCGTATTAAATGACAAAGCGGGTTGCTTGTCTCATCCCAAAGGCATGAGGTGCAACCCGCTTTGTGGTTAAGTCGCTAGGCCACTAGTAGCCTAAGATCATGATGGTTATGGCAACCAAGCGCGCCAAACATCTTCGTTGGCGTCAACCCAGTTTTGGGCAGCTTCGTCTACTGAAGCACCGCCGTCCATATCGCCAAGCATGGCAATTTGAGCATCGCTACCGTAGTTGAAGTTCTTCAAGAATGAGTGAACAGCGCTGTCTTTTTCAGCCAAGCCGCCGCTCAAGATCTTCATCAATTCATCCGCTGGATAGGCACAGTCAATTGCTGCAGCGTCTGCGTAGCAGTCATCGCTGTAAGCTGGCAATTCAACTTGGGTCAAGTCGTAAGCGCTGAACAATGCGTGTGGTGCATAGAAATAGAACAAGACTGGTTCTTCACGTGAGTATGCAGATGCAACTTCAGCGACCAATGCTTCTTCTGAACCGGTCCACACAACTTGGAATGGCATCCCAAGGTTTGCAATGATAGCTTCATCATTTTGAACCCAGCTAGGGTCAGCACCCAAGAAACGACCGTTGTCACCAGTTTCTGCACTCGCAAACATTGCTGCTGCTTCAGCCGTGGTGTACCCTTCCCAAGTTGCCATTGCTGGGTTTGCATCTACTACATAAGTAGGTACGTACCAACCAATTTCACCAAGTGGGCCCAACTTACCACCGTCTTCTACGGTTGCCAGTTCGCCGATGTATTCATCAATCCGTTCGCCGTGACCTGATGGCCAAACTTCGAGGCTTGCATCTACATCGCCAGCTGCCAATGCATCCCATTGTGCATTTTCGTCCAACGCAACAATTTCAACTTCGTTGCCCAATTCTTTTTCAATGATGATCTTTGCAACAGCAACATTCAATTCTGATGCTGGCCATGGATTGGCAACCAAGGTGATTTTTTCTTGAGCGCCACCGCCGCATGCTGCAGCCATCATAGCGAAGATCGCCATCAATGCGGTCAACAGACCAAATTTACGGATTTTCATAGGTGTTTTCTCCTCTTACTATGAATAAACGTTTAGATAGTTAGGTGGTTAGCGTGTTTTTCATACTCCTGCAAACGCGCCAACTAGCAAACCATCTAAGCTTTTAGATTTGCCGCTTCGGCAGCTTTATCTGCCCAGGCTTGGGCAATGCGATCAATCACCATGGCAAGCATGACCATGGCAAGGCCCGCTTCTACACTACGCCCTAAATTATCATTGGCAAAGCCTTGAATAACCTCTAGGCCCAGACCTGTGGCACCGACTAGCCCGGCAATAATGACCATTGCTAGCACCATCATTGTGGTTTGATTGATACCCAACATAATTTCAGGCAATGCCAGCGGCACTTCCACTTTTATCAGTCGTTGCCAGCCTGTGCTGCCAAACGCTGTCGCGGATTCTTTCACGGTTTCATCGACCTTGCGAATGCCCAGATTGGTAAGCCGCACCACTGGAGCAATGGAATATACCAGCGAAGCAATCAGTCCGGCGACACTTCCCGTGCCAAACAACATAATCACAGGCACCAAATAGACAAAGATCGGAATGGTCTGTAGCAAATCTAGCACTGGACGCAATAGTTGGTCCACAGTGTCGTTACGGCTAGCCCAAATTCCAAGCGGGATGCCGAGCAAAATACACAGGACTACCGCAATAAGCGTTTGCCCTAACGTGTCCATTGCAAAGCCCCACATGCCCAATAGCCCGACAAACACCAGCATTAGCACCACACCAATAGTGAGTTTCCAATTACCAGTCCGAAAAGCCAGCACTGTCGCAATGAGAACAATGACTGTCCAAGGAACAACGTTGGTCAGGAAATTCGTGAGCGGCAGGAAGATTTGCACAATCAAGAAATCGCGAAAAGGCCCTGTCCCAATGCCGCTGTCGCCAATGTTATATAGGTTGACGCGCATCCATTCAACGAGGTTATCAACTGGCTTGCTAATGCCAATATTCCAATCTCGCGGAAAATTGTCGATCCCCAGCAACAGTAATGGAATTGCCACCACAGCACAGACTAGTAACATGCTAGCCCAATCTGAACGGAACCGTTCTGGCAGACGACTTTTGATCCAAGCGTTTAGGTTGCCGCTGCGTACATAGAGCGCATCAATGGCGCCTTCAATTCGCTGTGCAAAGCCATTTGCTTGCCAACTCGCAGGAAATAAGCGAAAGCCTTGAAATTGCGGCTGACTAAATTGAATACTACGCTGTCCCAAAGCGGCGCTAAAGCGATCCAGCAAAATTGCCATGACAACAATCGCCAGCCCGGCTTCAAGCGCTGAGCCGACACGCAAACGACGAAGCGATTTCAGCACGACATCGCCAAGCCCGCCGCTACCAATGAGTGCTGCCAAGACAACAATACTGAGCGCCATCATGATCGTTTGATTGACACCCGTCAGAATGGACGGCATTGCAACTGGGATTTGGACTTTGCGCATGCGCTGCCGTGCGGTTGAGCCAAATGCATCGGCGGCTTCTAACAAATCTGCTGAGACACCGCGAATACCAAGATTGGTCAATCGAATAGCTGGGGGCAAGGCATACACAATGGTTGCAATTGCACTAGGCACCCGCGCCACGCCGAAGAAAAGCAAGACCGGAATCAGATAGACAAAGATGGGCACGGTCTGCATAGCGTCCAATATGGGGCGCAGAATTGCATCGACTCGGTCGTTCTGCGCGGCCCAAATTCCTAAGGGGACACCAATAAGCAATGACACGATGACCGAAATACTCATCAGCGCGAGCGTTTGCATGCTTTCTTTCCAAAGCCCAAACAAGCCCATCAGAACTAAACAAGCTGTCACTAATAGCGCCAAGCGCAAACCGGAAATCTTGTTCGCGCTCAGGAAAAAGCCCAGCACAATAATTGGCCACGGTAGCCAAAGCAAGACATCCTCTACAAAGCGAATCACAAAGTCAAGAACTGCACTAAGCGGCTCAAAGATAAGCAAGAACAACCAATGTGTTGTGCGGTTGATTACCACCCAACGTTTGAAGTCATTGATCGGTTCCCGCCAACCCAAATTCCAGTCTTCAGGAAACAGTTGGAGTTGCGGCAATTGCTGTGCAACGACAAAGAGCAGCACAACTAACCCAAGTGAAAGCAGCCAATAGCTGCGCGATTTTAGCGACGTCACAGACTTATGCAGCAGCTAAGGCTTGTAAGACCGCAGCGCGGTCAACCGCCCCAACAACCTCGCCATTCCCATTCACAACAGGGAGTGCGGCATCAGTTGGCGCAACAAGCGGAATAAGCTCTTCGAGCGTTGTGTGGGCTGGAATAGACTGATCCGTCGCAGTCGCTGCATTTGCAGGCCCCATAATAGTTTCTGCTGTTAGCACGCGCGACCGTGGCACGTCTTGAATAAATTCCCGGACGTATGCATCCGCAGGGTTCGCAACAATTTGCTGTGGTGTGCCAACTTGCACAACCACACCATCTTTCATGATGGCAATTCGGTCACCCAACTTGAGTGCTTCTAGAAAATCATGCGTGATGAAGATCATGGTCTTCTTGAGCGTCTTTTGCAGATGTAGCAGTTCGTTTTGCATGTCACGCCGAATGAGTGGGTCAAGGGCGCTAAATGGCTCATCACAAAGCATGATTTGCGGATCAACTGCCAAGGCGCGAGCTAGGCCGACACGCTGCTGCATCCCACCACTCAGTTCATGCGGGTAATGGTTCCCCCAATCTTGCAAATCCACTAGCTTTAGGATCTCTGCACAATGTGCGTACCGTTCAGCAGCATCAACACCACGCACTTCAAGTCCATAGGCGACATTGTCAATGACACGACGGTGTGGAAATAGCCCAAAGCGCTGGAACACCATGCTGACCGTATTGCGCCGCAAATCGCGTAGATCGGTCTCATTCATCTCTGTGACATTCTGCCCGTTGATGATGACATCCCCGCCCGTTGGTTCGATCAGTCGTGACAAACAGCGAATCAGCGTGGACTTACCACTCCCTGACAGCCCCATTACGACAAAGATCTCGCCTTCCGCAATGTCTAAGCTGACATCGCGCACTGCCACGACATGCCCCGTCTCCGCTTGAATTTCAGCGCGTGACGCCTGCGGACTGATGTTCTTTAGAACATGTTGCGGCGTGGGGCCAAATATTTTCCAGATATTACGCAATTGAACAATGCTCATTGCGCTCTAGTATAGGGATTTCCCACAGTCTGACAACTGTACTGGCGAGTTAAGTTTGCGAAAAAATAGTTTTCACCGTCTCAAATTGGCTCCTGATTATTACGAAGCGCAAAATTTAAATAAAAAGAGCCTCGCTAGGAGGCTCTCAACACATTTAATGATTAGGTAAGGGGTCGTATCTAGACGATACCGGCGGTCACTAGCGCAGCGGCTACCAAGCCTACACCAACAACAGTTGATGCAATAATCAGCCAGAAGACTGATTTTGGAATAGTCACTGAGGACGCGGCCAATTTTTGGGTTTGTTCAACAATTGCATCAAGTGGTGACGTACCGTCATCCATCAATTGTTCTGGCTCAGACACGATTTCAATTTCTGGTTGGTATTCACCAAGCCATGGCATTGTCGTGCGATTTTCAGGGCTTAGTTCAGGCGCAGTTTGCGTGTAAGCATCTGTTACTACGGGTTCAGGGGCAACCATCACATCCGTTTGCGGTAGCGACGCTTGCGGTTGAGGTTGTAATTGTTGTAACTGCATGTCTTGAACAGGTAGCGACTGTTCAACACCATGTCCATTCAACATCCCGGTCATACCACGGCTTCCCGTCACGCCAGTGTCTTGAACAGGCCGGGTTGGCAGCAAGTCAGTATTTACTGGAGCAGACGGCAAGGTTGACTGCTCAACAGAAGAATAATCTAAATGCCGCTCTGAAATTGGATAGTCAGAGTCCATTGACACATGGCGATGTTCACCATGGGCGCGGGACAAGCGATCTAACTCACCGTTGTAAATTGGGCGTTCTAACGCTGAACGTGACTGCGGTGCAGTTGGCTGACTAGCTGAAAGTGGTGAGTTGTAGCGAGACTCACTGCTATATGGACCAGTCAGACGTTCTAATTCTGTTCGAAAACCAGGATAGGCACGGTCACCATCGAAGTCTGCGCGTGGCTGCGGCGCCATTGGCTGTGATGCTGATGGTGGATATTGCGCTGGACGATATGACCCAGTGTCACTGTAGGTATATCCTGGATTTTGAGGGCGGTATAGATTATCGCTTTCAGGCTGTGACGAAATTGGGGTGCCGTATGCATTCAAACGGCGAAATGGCAACAATTCATCTTGAATGTTGCTCTGTTGCGGCGCACCTTTGTTTTTCAACTTTGGTGGCATGCGGTGCTTTTGCGCTTCGATCACCCATGGATCGCCAGGCGCAAGGAATCTTGCACGGCGGATCGCTTCGGCGCGTTCCCGTGGGCTTTCTGCAATATCAGCTAACCATTTCCAAGCGAGTAAAACTCCTGGACGGCGCGTAGTAAATTCGCGCAGGCCGTTGCGAGCGTTATCAACGTCGCCCTGTTCGGCCATCATGATCAACCGTTTCAAATCTTCGGTAGTCGGATACATCTAATTACAAATTTAATGGAATATGCCACTACGTCAAGGCTGCACGGCTCTGTGCAGGCTAAAAAGCATTACTCTATAACTATTGCGTCGGCAAACCGTAGGGTTTGAGGCAACTTTCTAGGATGCTATGTTTTACCAACTGCGTTGCAGCACAATCTCCCGAAATTGTGAGTGCAAGGCGCATTCCATATTTACAGTATAGAGCGGAATACGTTGTGCTTCCATAAGGATATGCTTATGATTAGGCAACGCTTAGTCGACTCATACCTGAGGGTGATTCCATTGCTAACGCCAGCAACACTTACAAAAATTGAAGAAGAACGCGCGCTTGCCGACGCCAGCCGCAGTGCCGGAAATGAAGGCAAGGCCCGCGTCTGCGCACGGCGGGCTGCTGGCTGGGCTATAGCCGAAGCACTACCAAATGCACCAACTGCTGCATTCTCTGCTTTAGGTTTTGCAGCGCGTCAAGCAGACTTGCCCGACGACATTCGTGACGCAGCTTTGCAGCTAACGCTCCGCATTACGCAGAATCACCAACTCCCAACGGATGCAGATCCGCTCAAGTGCGCGGATCGCATTATTCAGTATTGCCACACCAGATGACACATCCAATTGATACTTACATTGAAGCCAATATGACGGCAACGCTGGCTGAACTCACAACATTATGTGCACAGCCAAGTATTTCAGCCACTGGCGAAGGAATTACCGAGTGCGCTGAGCTCGTGGCGCGAATGCTGCAAACGCGCGGCTTTGATGCCAGCATTGAACCAACGCCAGGGCATCCGGTTGTGGTGGCTAACTTGGACGTTGGCAGTGACAAAACCATCATTCTTTACAATCACTATGACGTGCAGCCCGCAGAACCGTTAGCGTTATGGGACTCACCTGCATTTGAACCAACCATCCGTGATGGCGCGTTTTATGCGCGCGGTGCAATTGATGACAAAGGGAACTTGATGGCCCGTTTTGCGGCGCTGGATGCGCTCAAAGCCGTCGATGGTACCTACCCTTGCAATATCAAATTTGTGGTTGAAGGGGAAGAAGAAATTGGCAGCGTCAACTTGCCGCCATTTATTCGAGACAATGCCGACCGCTTAGCCGCAGACGCATGCATTTGGGAGTTTGGCGGTGTCAATCATGAAGACAATCCCCGCACTTACCTAGGCTTACGCGGCATTTGCTATGTTGAATTATCCGTACGCACTGCAGACGTAGATGCGCACTCAGGACGCGGTGGTTCGATCTTTCCGAATGCTGCCTGGCGTTTGGTTTGGGCGCTCAACACGCTTAAGGATGCTGACGAGCGCATTCTCATCCCTGGCTTTTACGACAATGTCATTCCAGCGTCTGATGTCGACTGGGACTTGATGCACAAGCTGCCAGATCCAGCTGACACTTACAAAGAGCTATATGGAGTAAAGGAATTTCTCAAGGGAGACAAGCGCGGAGCTGCGCTTATTCACCAAGAAGTATTTGAGCCAACGTGTACAATTTGCGGCCTAACCTCTGGCTACCAAGGCCCCGGTTCTAAAACTGTTTTACCAGCGGTTGCCAGCGCAAAGGTTGACTTCCGCTTGGTCCCTAACCAAACACCCGCCGAGATTTTAGAAAAGCTCCGCGCACACTTGGATGCCAACGGCTTTGAAGATATTGAGATGACGTTTATGGGTGGGGAAGCACCGGGACGCACCGATCCACAACACCCATTTGTGCAAATGACAATCGATACCGCCCGTGAGGTCTATCAACGTGAACCTGTCGTTGATCCAATGGCAGGCGGCTCTGGCCCTAACCATGCATTTCTGGAGTATCTCAACGTCCCTGTTGTCACAATGGGCGCAAGTTATCCGGGCAGCAATGTGCATGCGCCAAATGAACACATGCGCTTAGATCTCTTTGATCTAGCCATCAAACATACAGCCCATTTGATCAAACGCTTTGCTTCGTCTTAGCGAAATGCTCCCAATTTACACGCGCCAGTACATACCGTCTTCGCGCTGCATGTAGCCTAAGTCCACAAGGCTACGGCGCAGGTCAGCATAGTCAGGGTGATACGCTGCCAACAGCTGGCTTAGCTCGCGTTCTGGATAACGTGTGTTCGGGTCAAATTTTTCGACTAACCACGCTAAGATCACTTTTTTCTTCTCAAACTTAGCAGGGATTGTTTTCAGCTTGCCGTCTTTCGTAAGGTAGCCCTGCAGCGTTCGCTCCGTTTCAGACAAAGTTGCGGCCTTGGGTGTAGCACTGGCGAACAGCTCTCTTTTCAGCGCATTCAACTGCTTTTGATCCAACACATAGTCAGCATTTTCTTGCTGGACTAAGCCACTTTCTTGCAGCTTGTGCAGGTGTTTGGTCAACGCGTAATCTTGCAGATCTAAAGCAACATGCAAGGCAGCGGCTGTCTGCGGCCCTTGTGCCAAGAGACCTAGAAGCTGCAAGCGTTCTGCATCTAACAATACTTTTAGTAAGGTCAACTGGTCCGTGCTCACGCATCAGCCTCCTTTTGCTGCATACTTGCTAACGCGATCCCAAATAAAATTAGAACCGCGCCCATAATCTGAATCCAAGTCGGAAACTCAGACAGAATAAACATTGCCAAGATGGTCGCGCCGACCGGCTCTGCTTGTACTGTCAGCGAGACATAAGTCGCCGGCAAGTAACTCAACGCCCAATTGAGCGTCGTATGTCCAATGAGTTGTGACACCACCGCCAACAGCAAGATATAAAGATAAGTCACCCAGCTGTAGCCCCACATTGGCGTTTGCACGATGACAGCAACAATCACAATAAGCGCTGCAGCCGCGCCATAAACGATGTAGATGTATGTCCAGAGTGACAGCTTTGGGCGCAGCGTACGCCCAATCAGCATGTAACATGCCGACGTAAATGCACCGATAAGCGCTAGAAAATCACCAAAGATCGCATCTCCATTAGTCAACGTTTGCCAGCTTGGACAATCCCATTGTCCGGCAGCATAGCAAGCATCCGAGGCTGCCATTAGCACACCGCCCGCAAAACAAATCGCAACGCCAATGACAAGGAGCGTTGTAAGCTTCTCGTCTAGAAAGATCGGCGCCAGAATAGCGACAAAGATGGGCGCTGAACTTACAAATGTCACCGAAGATGCCACGCTGGTGTACGCGAGTGAGCTGATCCAAGTTGCGAAATGGATGCCTAGGAAGACCCCCGCAAGCGCTGCCCAGAAATAATCGTTACGGGACAGTGAGCGCAATTCGGCTTGTTTCGTTCGCAAGACAAATGGCGACATGATGAGCATTGCAAAAATCAACCGCCACGTCACAATAGTGAGAGATGGTGCCTCTCGCTGAGCTTGGCGAATGAAAA
>JAHDBS010000116.1:0-8044 GCA_020630225.1 Anaerolineales bacterium
TTTCCAAAAAGGTAGGGCACTTTGGTGAGCCGAATCCGACCATCGCCAGGGTAAGCAGCAATACCAGATTCGCCTGCAAGAAGGTTTTGCCAGAAGTCTTCAACCGTGTTTCCAATGGCAGAAACTAAGCCCATTCCTGTTATTACAACGCGCTTTAGCTTTTGTTCCATCATAAATCCTCGCTTTACTTCTTGCCTCCACAACATGCTTTATCACGTACCAGACACTAACTACCGAGCTGATTGTGTAGTCCTAGTAGTATGCGTTTTTTAAGAACGGAATGCAAGCAATATTGCAGTGGCGAGACCATTTTGTAACCAGCTTCTATCTGTTTGCTGTCGCACTTCAAAGCTTATAAACAGTAGCTGGTTGCAGTATTTATTGTTTGTAAACGTTCTTGTTCGAAATCTCCACATTGTTTAGCGAATCTTGAAAAAATCCCCTGTTGACAAATATCTTCTTTTTGAGAATAATCTTGTAAAGCGAATTTTCGCTAACAAGTTTATTTCGCAAAAATACGATGAAACCTACTACTGCACAATTCAAATCACATTTGGACAAAGTTCTAACGCCAGCAGCTTTACGCTTTCTTGGTCAACTGCATGACCAGTTTGAACCACGTCGCAAGTCTTTACTGGAAGCCCGTCAAGCCCGTCAAGCAGATTTAGATGCAGGTGAACTGTATTCGCAAAACCCAGATACAGCTTACATTCGAAACTTAGCGTGGCAGGTGGCACCGCCACCAACTGATCTAATGGATCGGCGGGTTGAAATTACAGGGCCAGTTGATCGCAAGATGATGATCAATGCGTTGAATTCAGGTGCAAAAGTGTTTATGGCTGACTTCGAAGATTCATGTAGCCCAACATGGCGCAACATGATTTGCGGTCAGGTGAATTTGTATGATGCCGTCCGTCGCAAAATTGAATTTACAGACGAAAAGAAAGGCAAGTCTTACGCATTGAAAGATGAAATTGCAACGCTAGTGGTACGCCCACGTGGATGGCACTTAGTCGAGCATAACTTACGACTAACGGAGTTGCCAATTTCCGCGTCGTTATTTGACTTTGGACTCTATGTCTTTCATAACGCTAAGCAGCTGATTGCTAACGGCAGTGGGCCTTACTTCTATCTGCCAAAGCTGGAAAACCACTTGGAAGCACGCCTATGGGCGGATGTTTTCCGTTTTGCTGAAGATCGTTTAGACATTCCCAATGGCACCATCAAAGCCACAGTGTTGATTGAAACCATTGCTGCTGCGCATGAGATGGAAGAAATTTTGTATGAACTGCGCGACCACTCATGTGCGCTGAATGCAGGACGTTGGGATTACATCTTTAGCATTATCAAGAAGATGCGCGAGCATTCAGAGTTTGTGTTGCCAGACCGCGCACAAATTACGATGCAAACCAACTTTATGCATGCTTACACAGAGCTAATGATCAAAACCTGTCATAAGCGCGGAGCACAAGCAATTGGTGGGATGGCAGCCTTCATTCCAAATCGTCGTGAGCCTGAAGTTACTCAGGCGGCAGTGGAAAAAGTTGTCGCTGACAAAACGCGGGAAGCTGAGGCTGGCGCAGATGGCACTTGGGTCGCACATCCGGACTTAGTTCAACCGGTCATGGCAGTGTTTGATCGGGTGCTAGGCGATGCGAAAAATCAGCTTACAAAACAGCGTGACGACGTGCCAAATGATTTGCAACCCTTGCTCAGCATTGATATTCCAGAGGGCCGTGTGACGGAAGCTGGCGTACAAACCAACATTGAAGTGGCTTTGCACTACATGTCCGCCTGGCTAAATGGACAAGGTGCAGTTGGCATCAACAACTTGATGGAAGACGTTGCGACTGCAGAGATTTCACGCGTGCAGCTTTGGCAATGGCTGCAACATGATGTCACGCTGGACTCTGGCAACGTGTTCAATCGTGATCTCTATATGCAATATCGAGACACCGCAATTGAAAAATTATCTGACTTGCCGCGCGTGCAAACCGCAGGCCAGTTATTGGACGAACTTACCTTGGGCAGCACCTTTCAAGAATTTCTGACAATTCCAGCCCAACATTACCTCTAATCTCAATTAATGGAGAACATCTGATGACCTATCTAAATGGTAACGCACCGCTTGTCGCGGCAGAATTGCAAAGAGAATGGGAAACCAACCCGCGCTGGGAAGGTGTCCGCCGTGATTACACAGCGGAAGAGGTCGTTGCGCTACGGGCCTCAATTCAACCGGAACATACGCTGGCACAACACGGTGCAAACCGATTATGGAACACGCTGAAAGAAAAGCCATATGTACATACATTTGGTGCACTCACGGGGGCGCAAGCAGCACAAATGGCGAAGGCAGGGCTAGACGCACTGTATCTCAGTGGCTGGCAAACGGCGGGGGATGCCAATCTGTCTTCGCAAACGTATCCAGATCAAAGTTTGTATCCGGCGAATAGTGTGCCAGCGGTGGTCAAACGTTTGAACAATGCGCTGATGCGTGTTGACCAAGTAGAGCGGCTTGCTGGTCGCCATGACCGCGATTGGTACTTGCCAATTGTGGCCGATGCTGAAGCAGGGTTTGGTGGGCCGCTCAATGCCCATGAACTCATGAAGCAAATGATTGAAGCTGGTGCAGCAGGGGTTCACTTTGAAGATCAACTGGCGTCAGCCAAGAAGTGTGGACACATGGGTGGCAAGGTGTTGGTGCCAACGTCAGCTTTTGAAAATACCCTGAAATCAGCACGCTTAGCAGCTGACATCTTGGGAGTTCCAACCCTATTGTTCGCCCGCACAGACTCGCTTGATGCAACCATTTTGACAAGTGATATTGATCCGCGCGATCGTGAATTCATCACCGGTGAACGCACAGCGGAAGGCTACTACTATGTCCGCAACGGGATGGATGTGGCAATTCAACGTGGTCTGGCATATGCGCCCTATGCAGATCTGATTTGGTGTGAAACCAAAACCCCAGACTTAGATGAAGCGCGTCGCTTTGCAGAAGGCATTCACGCAAAATACCCAGGCAAGATGCTGGCATACAACTGCTCACCTTCTTTCAATTGGAAGCGCCATTTGGACGATGCTGATATTGCTCGCTTCCAACGGGAGCTAGGTGCAATGGGGTACCGCTTCCAATTTATCACCTTGGCAGGCTGGCACACGGTCAATTACTACACCTTTGACTTGGCCCAAAACTACAAGAACAAAGGCATGACAGCCTATGTAGACTTACAAGAAAAAGAATTTGGGGCAGAAGATCGTGGCTATACGGCAACTCGCCACCAAGCAGAAGTCGGCGCAGGATACTTTGACAAGGTCCTGATGACAGTAACAGCAGGGCAGGCGTCAACAGCAGCTCTGTGTGGATCTACGGAAGAAGCGCAATTTTAGCGTTATTTGTAAAAGCGAAAAGCCCACGGGAAACCGTGGGCTTTTTGTTTTAAGACTAAAAGAAAATGTGCTTTCTAAGGTGTGACAAGGGGCAGCGTCACTGTAAAAATATTACTAAGTTGTTCCTGTCCAAGCGATTCAAGTGCAACGTTAGCGTTCAACTTCTCTGCCAATTGGGTCGCAATGAAAAGGCCAATTCCTAAGCCGTCAGTGTGTTCGGCGTTGCTGCCCCGTTCTAGCAATTCGAAAATTTTGCTTTGCTCTTCTAACGGAATCGGGTCACCAAGGTCAGTAACTGAAATCTCAAGTGCATCTGGTGAGGTGTCATAGGTGATGGTCACTGGCCCAGCACTGTATTTCAATGCGTTGTCAAGCAAGCGATTGCAAATGTGTTGCAATACTTCTGGATCTGCCTGCACGAGATAATCATCGATGAAGCCGTCTGTGGCCTCGAACTGTAAGCGGCGTGGCTCTGGAGAAGAAAGCTCTAACCCGCGCTTGACTGCTTTACAAAGTTGTCCTGTCTCAAATTGCTGCAAAATCACATCAAACTGGCTTGCGTTGAGCTTGCGAACCAGCTCAATACCTTCCACTAAACCGCTTAAATTATCGACTTCTTGTTGAATGGTGCCTAGATGCTGCAGGCGCTTCTCGTCTGACATTTGCGCCATATGGCGGCTTAGTAAGGTGTTGCTATTAGAGATAATCGACAGTGGTGTGCGAAACTCATGCGACACATTCGCCATGACCTGTGCGCGCAAGTCGCTAATTTGGCGCTCTTGCTTGAGGTGATCTTCTAGCTGCTGCGCCAGCATTTGTTCACGGCCTAATGACCGTTCTAATGCGTTAGAGACCCAGCGTTCGCGCTGCCACGCGCGTTCAATGAAGCGTAATAAGCCAAAAACACTTGAGGCTGTCAATCCAGTGACTAGTAGGAAGTTGACTGCAAAGTAACGTGCTTGCTGAGAGTCAAATTCGGCATGTGAGAACGTGCTATGCGGCGCTGTAATCACGCCCCGTGAGAATAAAATGCCTAGTCCAAACACTAATGCTGTGCCAATGAGTACTGCAATTGCGCCAGCGCGACCACCCATTAGGACTAATGTGAAAATGACCATCATAAACAGATACAGGCGCCCGTCATTTGACATGCCAAAACTGGCAATGTCATTGGCGGCAATCACGAACATGATGGAAACAGCTAAGACAACCCGAAACTGTAGTGAGAGTTGAGGTGCAAAGGTAACAATGCCTAAGCCAGCCAACATGATTCCATAAATGAATGCTTGGCCTGGGGCAGTGGCTAGCTCTCGATATAGAAAAATGAAGTAGGCCAGCAGAGTGACCAAGAAGACTAGCCGCATGGTTGCGGTAAAGATTTGGGTGCGCGCTTCTTCTAGTAACGGGGGCTGTTTGTCTTCGGCAGTTTCAAGACCATACGCCTCCGCAATTTGTGGGGGGAAGAAAACTTCGCGAACGCTAAGCAGAAATGCTTGAATAGATGACAACATTTGTGATGAGACAATCGTAAGGGTCTGTTAAGCAAGTTTACATCAAGGCTAACTAAATTTTGTGGAGATTTATAACCTAATTGCAACCTTTTGGTCACTTAACGTTCGAAAACAAAAAATGCCCGCATTTTCTGCAGGCATTTTGAGTTATTTAAGATCTGAAGCGTGTAAATCTAGAGTGTCGGGCGATATTCTCCCCACACATCGCGTAAGGTGTGACAAATTTCACCGAGCGTCATGTCATGTTCCAGACATTCAACAAAGAGCGGCATTAGATTGTCATCTGAGTTGGCCGCCGTTGCCAATTGGCCGCGTAGTTCAGTAACTTTGTCATTGTCACGCCGTTCACGGATGGCTTTCAAACGCGCACATTGTGCTGCTTCAATTGACGGGTCAAGCTTCATGCGATCGATTGGGTTTTCTTCCTCGACCGTGAAGCGATTGACGCCAACTACAATTTCTTCTTCTTTTTCTAGCGCGCGTTGATATTGGTAAGCAGCCTCGTGAATTTCACCTTGCACATATCCAGCTTCAATTGCGGACAATGCCCCGCCCATTTCATCAATGTTGTTGATGTATTCTTGCGCTTTTGCTTCGACTTGGTCTGTCAAATATTCAACTGCATAAGACCCTGCAAACGGATCAACTGTGTCACCGATGCCACTTTCGTGCGCAATAATTTGTTGCGTCCGGAGTGCAATTTGGGCTGCTTCTTTAGTTGGGAGCGCAATTGCTTCGTCACGACCATTGGTGTGTAGACTTTGCGTCCCGCCAAGTACCGCTGCCATTGCCTGAATGGCAACTCGAACAACGTTGTTTTCTGGCTGTTGGGCAGTCAATGTTGACCCAGCTGTTTGTGTGTGGAAGCGCAAGCGCCATGACTTTGGATCTTTAGCGCCAAAGCGGTCTTTCATGATCTTGGCCCACAACCGTCGCGCAGCGCGGAACTTGGCTACCTCTTCTAGGAAGTTGTTATGAGCGTTGAAGAAGAAGCTCAATTGCTTGGCAAACACATCTACATCTAGACCGGCATCCATTGCGGCTTGCACGTAGGCAATGCCATTTGCTAGGGTAAACGCAACTTCTTGAGCGGCTGTACTGCCCGCTTCACGAATATGATAACCAGAGATAGAGATCGTGTTCCAGCGGGGCACTTCGCGTGAGCAATAGTCAAAGACATCTGTAATGAGACGCATGGAAGGGCGCGGTGGATAGATGTACGTTCCGCGGGCAATGTATTCTTTCAGAATATCGTTTTGGATAGTGCCACGGAGCTGCTTTGGTTCTACGCCTTGACGTTTCCCAACGGCAATGACCATTGCCAGCAAGACAGACGCTGGCGCATTGATAGTCATACTAATACTGACCTTGTCCAATGGAATACCATCTAGCAAGATCGCCATGTCGTCTAAGGTTGGAATACTGACGCCAACTTTGCCAACTTCACCGAGTGCCATTGGGTCGTCTGAGTCGTACCCAATTTGTGTGGGGAGATCAAACGCGACAGAAAGCCCCGTTTGGCCTTGGCTCAACAGGAATTTATAACGCTCGTTGGATTCCTTCGCGGTAGAGAAGCCCGCATATTGCCGCATGGTCCAGAAACGTCCGCGGTACATGGTCGGCTGAACCCCGCGCGTAAACGGATATTGCCCCGGAAAGCCTAGCTGCTCGTGATAGTTTGCATCTAGGGTGTCTGGAGTATGTAACCGCCCTAGCGGAATGCCAGAAGATGTTTCAAAGGTTGCTTTGCGCTCTGGAAATCGTTTGAGGGTTGGCTCAACGTGCTTTTCTTCCCAAGTTTTCTTATCCATTACGCTTCAGCCTCCGCAACTGTCTGCCAAATAAAGTCAGTAATTTTTTCAAGGCTGGTGCCAGGGCCAAACACCGCAGCAACGCCAATGTCTAGCATCGCTGGGATGTCATCATCTGGAATGATGCCACCCAAAAAGACCGGAACATCTTCCATGTCGTTTTCTTTGAGCAGATCCATAATGCGCGGCAAGATGACCGGATGCGCGCCGGACAAAATACTTAGCCCAATGGAGTCAACATCTTCTTGCAATGCTGCGTTGACAATCATTTCTGGCGTTTGACGTAAGCCAGTGTAAATCACTTCCATACCCGCGTCGCGCAAGGCACGTGCGATGACTTTTGCGCCACGATCATGACCGTCGAGGCCAGGTTTGGCGATCAGAATTCTTGGTGTTTTTTGCATGAGATGTATTTTAGCGCGTCCGATGCGTTACTTCGCGTTGTAATTCGGGTCAATTTTGCGCATGAGGCCTTCTTGGGCCACAGACGCGACAAGATGACCCTGTTGATCAAAAATCGAGCCGCGGGTAAAAGCACGCGAGTTTCCAGCGCTAGGAGAGTCGGTAGCATAGAGCAGCCAGTCATCAATTTTGAAGTCACGATGGAACCAAATTGCGTGATCTAAGCTGGCAAAGAACACG
This sequence comes from Anaerolineales bacterium, assembly GCA_020630225.1. Classification (GTDB taxonomy): domain Bacteria; phylum Chloroflexota; class Anaerolineae; order Anaerolineales; family UBA6668; genus JAHDIM01. Next base: position 7,355 of record JAHDBS010000116.1, read on the forward strand.
GGCTCGGTTTGCATTTGGCTCTGGTGCGGTAAAGTCGCGGTGTGCAGTAAATGGTAGTCAGATGCATAGGCCAAAAGCTGATGCTGCATTGGGAGTGATAGCTCTACATCATCCGTTGCTTTCATCCACACATGTCGAGAGGGGCGACTATTGTGCCCATCTACAATGGGGCGCTCAACTGGGCGAAACTCAATGGCGCCAGTATGCATGGCGGCGACACGCATAAACAATTGTGGGTTGCTTTCTTGGTAGGGACGCATTTGCTCGATGTCAGACAATAATACGTCTGGCGGCAATACGTTTGGCGCCAGATCTTGATGTTCGTAGCCGTCTTGTTTCAATTGAAACGAGCAAGACATATTGAAGATTGCACGGCCTTTTTGAATGGCTGTCACCCGCCGTGTGGTGAAGCTGCGACCATCGCGCAGCTCTTCGACTTCATAAATGATGGGAACATCAATGTCTCCCGCCAGAATGAAATAGCCGTGCATGGAATGCGCAATTTGTTCTTCTTTTACCGTTTGGTAGGCAGCGTGCAGTGACTGACCTAGGACTTGACCACCAAACACGCGTCGCCACGGAGTGCGGTAATTTTTCCCGCGAAAGAGGCGATCATCAATTTTTTCAAGCGTCATTAGCTCAATGAGCTCTTGTACTGTTTCCATAGACGTATTATCGGGGAAAGTAGGA